>DAOUUT010000123.1 GCA_030668025.1 Promethearchaeota archaeon | reverse complement strand
TAATGTTGCAATAAATAAGAATTCTCTTTCTGCTTCTTCACAACAAGCATGTGCGACCTTTAATACATCCCGTGCGTGGGGACTCTTTAAATCCTTAACACTCGAAAAGTCATATGATAACTGATGCGGTAGAATGATTGATGTGTTCAAAACTTCATCGACTATAATACCTGCCTTCCTAAAAGGATTAAGTTGCCCTTTCCAATTTGGTAAGTCATCTTTAAACATTTTTCCAAAGGTATCTATGAATTCTTTTAAATGACGATGAAGAATTAAGGATGCTTTTTTTCCTAAAACTAATGCGACTCGTATAAATTCTCCATCAGCTAGTAATAACATTTTATCGCCGTAAGAAATTTCGTTTAATGATTCTTGAGTAGCCATTTCTTTGCCAAAAGAAGATACTGCCGACAAAAACCCTCCTATCAATTCAGGGTCTATCACTTCTGTGCCATAGGATTTAAAGAAAATACAGGTTCCAGTTCCTTTGTATAATACTAAAATATGTTCTAAATTAATTGCGTCATCAAATACAGTTTTCACTTCGGTCAAAATGCGTTGTTTTTCTCTCTTTTTGGGAACTATTACACCACGATAAACTCCTATCGAACCGCCTGCAAGAGCAACAACAGCTCCGATTAGTATGATATAAGGGAGCAGATCTTCAAATCTAAAACCTATATCTGGTGGAATAATTATAATATCAGATATTATATCAGACTTTCCAAGATGATCATAACTACCCTCAAGTTGAATAGTCAAATTCATTGTAACTGCATCACCTCTGACAGTAATTTCAAACAAAACCCCACCAGTACTATTTGTTATCCGAGTTTGAGTCTCTGTTGAAATAACACCGTCAAAATATGGGGTACTATTTACATATATACCCACTAATGGTAACCATGCTGAGCCATTGAAATATTCTACTCCAATCATAATTGTAAAAGATCTGCCTGCGACAACATCATCAGGTTTTCCTAAAATAGTGATTCTTACATCATATTTTTCAATTAATCTTAAATTAAACCTCAATGTTGTTATATCATTGTTGTTTTTTTCAACTAGTACAAGAAATGTATAATTTCCTGCTGGTAAAAGTGAAATATTTAGAATTCCAGAATGAGATGTTGTTTGTTCAGTAATAGAGTGTACCAAGATTCCATTTTCTAAAGTATCGATATTGATGTAAGATATTGTATAAGAAATACTCGCTCCAATTTGAATAATATTTCCAAAATTGGCATCTATTATATTAAATCCTATAGTGATATTACTTTCAATGAAAGATTCATAGAAACTATCTACACCACTAGGTGATAATTGACCTCCAGGATTAGTTATTGATATAATATTGCTTTCAGCTAAAACAATTGTTATGTTAAAACTAAAATCGGAAACCATATTATTAGTTTTGTTTATAATAATTGCAATAGAGTAATCTCCAATTGAAAGAGATGAGATATCTAAACTTCCGGAATGACTTAAAGCAAGTTCGGTAATAGAGTGTAGCAGGGTTCCATTTTCTAAAGTGTTAATGTTGATGTAAGATATGGTATAAGAAATACCGGCTCCAATTTGAATTATATTTCCAAAATTGGTATCTGTTACATTGAATTCAACATCGATATCTGTTGTTACAGTAGGTTCGTAAAATTCACCCACTCCACTAGGTGATAATTGACCTCCAAGGTTAGTTATTGATACGAGATTACTATTAGCGTACACAATTGTTAAATTGAAAGTGAGCGGTATTATTTTATAATTCAAAATCACAACTGAAACATTGATCAAATAATTTCCTACACCTAAACCTGAAGTTGTTAGGGTTCCAATAAATTTTGAAGTAGGTGAATTAAATGTAAGACTGTTTAGAATTGTGCCATTCTCTCCAGTGTCTAAATTTATATACTTCACTAAATAGACCGTTGCGTCCCTCGCAATTGCTTTATTTAAAGATTCAGTATCCGTTATATTAAAATCTAAAATAAGATCAAGAGCTACAGTAGAATTATAAGTATTTTCAACTCCAGACGGTTCTAATTGACCTCCTTGATTAGAAAGAGAAATTATATTGATCTGTGAATTCACTAGCGTTAAATTAAAACTATAGGTCGTGTTTTCGTAATTCAACATAACAACAGTGATATTAATTAAATAAAATCCCACATCTGTTAATGCTGAACTTATAATGTCTCCTGTATGCGAATATGGTGCAAGAGGAACAAATGAAAGACTTTGCTGAAGAGTTCCAGTCATTCCTGTTTTAAGATTTTTGAATGTTATAAAATATGCATCTGGAACTTGAGTTACCACATTGCTATTCCACTCTGTATCCGTTATGTTGAACTCAATAGTTAAATCACTTCCTAGGAAGGTTGTATAATTATATCCAATACCACTAGGAGTTATTATTTCTTCAGGATCGGAAACTGATATCATATTAATTTGCGTATTATTTCCTCTTAAGTAGAATTGAATATTTGTTACACTCCAATTGTAATCCGGAAATTTTGAAACATTTAATTCTAAATTATAATCACCAGAATCTATATCTAAAGCAAAAGTACTAATATTCAATTTATAATTTCCATCTCCAGGTTGATCAATTAATTCAAATCCAGGACTCCAAAGAATACCTGTGTCAAAATTTCTAATGATAATATCTGTATCCTGTAGACCCGTAATTGCTTCATTGTTGTCGGTATCATTGAAGTAGAAATTTATAGATACATTAATCCTAGTACTTCGAGCAAAATCAGCATTCTCGTTCCACGATCCTAATTCAATTCCAGTTTGGATTATCGTTACTAAGATAGATAAAGAAATATCTTGAGTTTCGTTTCCAAAAACGGAGATACTAAAATTAAGTTCATATGGTGTATCTTTAACTATAACATTGGTCGAATCTACTTCAAGTGTATAATTACCATTTCCATCATTCCAAAGATACCACTCAAAATAATTTAAATTAGTTATATTTTGAAAATTATCATATTTTTCAATTGGCTTATCAAATATATCTGAGTAATTAAAAGTAAAAGTGACATTTTTCCCTCTTATAACTTCGAATAAAGCTGGCGTACTTGTTGGACTAATTAGTGTTGAAACTTGTCTTTCGAATGTGAATGTTTCTGTTAAATTGACATAATTAATTTTACTTGCATTAATTATAATATCTCTATATCCATAATTATTCTCAAAATCAGAATCACCAGCATCAATGGTAATATTGTATGTTCCATCAAGATTATCAAGTACATTATCAGATCTATAACCCGTACCATTAATAGTATAAGTTATATCCGCTTCTCTGATCCGATCTGATTTTGTATGATTGATATATTCTATCTTGATGTCAAATGTCTCATCATCCACATGTGATACCATTCCAGAAGGTTCTATTATCGTTAGTGTAGTATTACCAATAATTAATTCTCCTAAAAATGTGTAAATAGCATTGTAATAATGTTGTTTTGATACATTTATTTTAATATCATATTTTCCATAATTATCAAATTCAGAATCGCTACAATTTACAGTAAAGTTATGGTATCCGATTCCATAAGGAAAAGTTGTTGTATCGTAAAGTTGATATGTGCTGCTTGACAACCGTTTAATATATACATTTACTATACCATCATTAATTCCTTCATTTCTCGCTGTATCATTGAAAAATACTGTGATATTAAATGTTTCATCAGAATTATAATATCCTTTTAGAGGTTCAGGAAACTTTGTAGCAGCTAAGCTAGTTTCCCCTTTAATATAAATAATAAATTCTATGCTTTGATTATAGTAATTGATTTTTTCAAAATTTATACTTAAGTTGAAAAACCCATAACCTTGATCATCAAAAACATCATCACTACAATTCACAGTAATATTATAATACCCATCTCCATAATCATAAAAAGATAAGGGAGTATAAACACTATCGTTTACATAAATATCTACTACATCAGCAGCATCAATTCCTATATTTTTAACAGTATCGTTGAAATATAGAGTTATATTAAAGATTTCACCAGAATCAAAGTTATATGTTTCTGGAAATGGTCTGGAAAGATTTGTTTCTCCTAAAATTATGATATTTAAAATTCCAGTTTGATTATTATAGTTGGTATTATTTGCTCTAATCGTTATTGTATTGGAACCATAATTAAATTCTGTATTGTTACAATCAAAAGTAATGTTATACTTTCCAGAACCGATATACTTTACGCTTTCATTTACAGAGCTATAAGTTCCACTATTAATTTTATAGTAAATATCTCCATCGGAAATATCCAAACCTTGTTCACTATCCCTATAGGTTATGGTGACATTAAAAATAGTGCTAGAATTGAAAGTGGTATTTGGAGAAGGCTGATTAATTTCTAAATTTGTTTCTGCTAATATATTTATGTTATCTCTAAAGAAACCCGCATCGGTACCGTTATTCCACTGAGTTAGTATTCGAAAATCTCCGTATTTGGTTACATTTTCAGATATATCCCAATCACCAAAATATACATCTTCTCCTGAAACAAAAGAACTATTAATAAATGTATAGTTCAAATGATCGTTTAATAATAATGGGCTATACACGCTAAGATTAATACTTCCATCACTTACAGAGCTAGAAAAAGTTCCGTTAAAATGAACAAGATCGGTATAATTAAAAGTATCTGCTACTGAGGTTAATCCAACATATTTTTTTATATCCGTAAGAAGATTCGAAGAGTTGGCATTTAAAAACCAAAATGTTCCGTTTATAGCATTTGGTACTTCTACTTCCCTATATCCATTACCTAATAATCTTTTATTAATAGACCATGGGTCACTACCATTAAAAACTTTAATACTACTATCGTGCCAAGTAGCTGATATTGTAAAATTAATTCTATAATTATTAAAATCTGTGCCAAAATAATTTAAGCCTTCATTTCTTGTAACATTCCATACTACATTTTGTGTGCTTCCTAAAACTTCAAAGCTAGAATCTGCTCTTAAATCCGTTTTAGTGTAATTTATTTGAACTTGAGAAATGTTGCATTTTACATCCCACCAATCAGCAGTGATATTATATTTTAAAATTCCAGAGGAACTACTATTTACTATTGACGATTCCCAATAACCAGATCCATTTTTTATGTCGTTTACTATAAAATTATTAATTTTTAAGCCAATATCAGAAGGTTTCGGAGTATTATTAATAGGATTTAGATCTAATTTTAAAGGAAAATCGATTGTATTAGCTTGAACACCTAAATATTCAAGTGTGTTTTTATCAGCACGGTATACAAGCAATTCATCATTTGCATCAGTTCCCCCGGTATCGGAGGCGTAATCAACATTTATAGCTCCCGATGATGCTCCCACCCTTAAAAAAAACAAATTACCGTTAGTCTGTGAAGGATCGAATTTAAAACCGATATCAGTAATATTGTGCCAATAAAAATTAGTTTTTCCTGTATCTACTGTACCTGAACCTAAAGAACCTAAAAGACTATCAGGCTTCATATCTGAAGTCGAATTAAATAAATTTAGTACTAAATCACTGGGGTCTCCCGTATCTACTAAATAAACTCTTAAAGAAATATTATCTATAAATCCAGCACTGCTAACATTAAAAGATAGATAATGATTATTAATTTGAAATAGCGGTACTCCACCTGAATAATCGTCCTCTATTATAAGAGTCTTATTAGGAGCTACAATGTCATTAATTGTGATGTTAGTATAACTCGAATTAAAACTAATATCCGTAGGACAAGGTAAGGTAAAGTTATTCCCGTTTACAATCGAAGTGTTAACAATAGTATTAAAGGAATTATTTAAATATGATTGATGTAGCGAAATATTAACTTGATCCCCAAATCCGTTAAAAGAAGGAAGCGAATCGGAAATCTTTGGTGTCCCTATAAGTTCATCTTTATCCACATCATCCTTACAAAAAAGGTTCTCATAAAAAAAGTCTGTAAATAAGCTTATCGATAATAAACTAAATAGCAGAACTGAGCAAGTTATCATTCTCTTTTTTTTATTTAAATTTTTCATAAACATCAAATCAATTTTTTTAAAATAATAATAGTTTTCAATAAGAATAATTACAATAATAATCGTGTAATTTGAATATAAAATTACTTTTTTTATGTTATGCCGGTATGAATATTTGAATTAATTTAACAAAAATGCATAAAAAATTTTCTATAATATGTTCAAAAAATTGATAAAAAAAGGTACAAGACTAATCTTGTTTTTCGGGTTTTTTCAGAATAATCCTCGCATCTACGCAAATTAACCCTTTGTCGTAGATAAAAACGGGGTTTAGGTCCATTTCGTATATTTCTTCGTGTTTTATGACGAGCTCCGATACCTTCAATAATGTTTGTACTATCGCATCAATGTCGGCTTTTGGTTTTCCTCGATATCCATCAAGTATTGGAAATCCTTTTATTTCTTTAATCATTTCCCGAGCATCATATTCTGTAATTGGAGCAATTCGGAAACTTACATCCTCTAAAAGTTCAACTAAAATGCCTCCAATTCCAAACATTAGCGCAGGTCCAAATTGAGCGTCAGTAGTCATCCCTAAAATTAATTCAGTTATTGGTTCGTTGGCCATTTTTTGTACGCTAATTAATTTCTCGGCTTGGGAAGGAATATTCATTAATTCTCCGAACGCATTAGCAGTTTCATCCTCGTTTTTTATGTTTAACTTAACTGCTCCCGTATCTGATTTGTGGACAATATCTTCTGCCATAAGCTTTAAAACAACCGGATAACCAATGTTCTTTGCGGCTAAGATTGTCTCTTCTTTAGTAGAGGTTAATTTTTGGGCTGGAATAGCAATTCCAATCTCTCTTAGCAATTCCTTCGATTCAAATTCTGTAAGTACAGTTTGGTTTGATTCAAGCTTTTTTTTCAATAGTTCTGAAATATTCATTATATTTATCTCAAAAAATCAATTTCAAATTAAGAATTATAATAGGTATAAAAATTTAAATATAACGAGTAGTATTTTTAATCAAATAGAGTCCTAAATTTCAATAATAAAAAAAAGGAACCTTATACTAATTAAATTTAGGTTATATCTTACTTATGGAGTCTAAAGCTGCAACAAAAGAAGAAAATCTTAGGATTCTCTTAAAAAATTTTGTAGAATCGCGAGATGATATTGTTGTCGCCTTTTTATATTCAAATCAAGGACTTCTTATGACCAAATATGGAAAATTAGATAGTACAACTAAAGACGAAAAAGAGACGGAAGATGTATACGGCGCTTTTACTGCATTAGTAGAAAATCTTTTGAGTAAAATTAGCTTAGAATATGAAATCGGTCATTATGGTACGGGTTCATTTGAAACGGAGGATAATCGCATTATTTACTTAGAAGCGGGATCCGATGCTATACTACTACTAATTTGCGATTATGAAACAAATTTAAACATGCTCTTCCCTATTGCCTACCTCGTAGTTGAAAAAATAGCTCAATTGCTTGAAGAGAGCTTCGATTTTAAATTTAATACTTTGGAAATCCCCGATTTAAATATCCACCAAAATTTTTCCTTAGGATTAGACAAGTTTTCGATCAACGAACCAAAAACTATGATAAATGGTGTGACCACAGCACATCAATTTAGGAAACCTAAAAATATAGAAAAACTCTTTAAACTAATTGTGTTAGGTTCAGCAGCCGTAGGTAAAACTACGATAGTTAATCAATATTTAAAAAAGGAGGATGTTATCGATTATCGACCAACATTAGGTATATCGATATCAACTCAACAATTTCATGTTCAAGGCTTCAAAGACGATATAATCAAATTTCTTGTATACGACCTTGCCGGGCAAAGTTTTTTTAAGCGTGTTAGACACGAGTATTATAGCGGAGCAAATTGTGCTTTTATCGTTTACGATGTTACCAGAAGAGAGACTTTTGATGAAGCCATAGATTTCTGGCTCGAAGATGCTCAGAAGAAATTAGGAAACATCCCATTTGTGCTTATAGGAAATAAAATTGATTTAGAAGATAAAAGGGAAATAACCAAAGAGGAGGGATTAGAAAAAGCAAAAAAATTGAAAAGTTTTTTCATTGAAACATCAGCTTTAAAAAATATAAATGTTCAAGATACTTTCAAAATTATAGGAATTGGGTTATTTTTCAAACACATTGAAGAGAACATATAATTAAATAATAAAAATAAAAATAAAAAAAAATTATAAATGAAATTCTGTTCCTACGATCCCTAAAGTATGAGAGGGATGTCGAGACATGAGTTTGTTAAAATTAAAACCTGTACAATGCATACCACAAATTATTTCTGGATTTAATTCTTCAAAATATTTTACTTTTTCTTCAATTTTTTCGATTGGGTTCCATTCTTCGTGAAATCCCCCAATCACAGCGTAAACCTTATCAATACCTGTTAACTTTTGACCATGTTTTATTGTATTCATAATGCCACAATGTCCGCATCCAGTTATGACAACTAAACCCTTATCCTTTACATTAATATAGATAGATGTTTCGTCTCTGAAATAATTTGTTTCAAATTCATTTTCACTCTTCATTATGTAGATTCCTTTAGTAACTTCTTCTTTATCGAATAATTCAATTTCACCGCTTGTTGCAATACCTTTATATAATTTTACAGGTTCATTTGTCTCTACTAGCTTGATTCCAGATTGCTCTACTAGATTATTTATCATATTTTTATTAAGTTTAGGTAATTTTATATTTATACTAAATTTCCCCTCTTTTTTTAGCGTTTGCAAAGAATCTCCTAAATCTTCAGCAGGAATAACTTCTCCAGATTTCAAAATTGCTATAAGATTATTATTAAAACACTTAGGATTCAAAATAAATTCTGTACCTTTATTAAATAAAGGAACTACTCCTGCTAACCCGGCAAAATGATCGATATGTCCATGACTTAAAACTAATTTTTCAACGGCATTCAAATTCACTCTCATTTGCTTACTATTCTCAACTATAGTTTGAGCTAAACCTCCAGTATCTAATAAGAAAAGATGTTTCTCGCCATTTTCTTCTACACTAATACTCATTGCTAACCCATGCTCGCCTCTAGGTCTCATAATCGTAGTTTCTGGTTGGATAACTTTTCCATTAAATTTTTCTTCGGTTAATAAAGTGGCACATGTTGTATTAGTTACCAAAACTTTTACAATTACCTTACCGCTTTCTATTCCGTCCGTTATATCAATTCCCATTTTTTATCATATTTAATTTTGAATATTTATTTAATAAATATTTATCTTGCTTTTGTTAAATTATTTCCTTGTTTATGAATAAGAAAAGTAAAAAAGAGTTAAATTAATCAAAAAAGAATATTTTGAAAATAAAAAATAATTGGGAAAAAAAAGAATAAAATTAAGATTTAAATAAATAATTAGGATCTTTTCTAATTTTCAATCTTATTCTATATTTCCTTAGTTCGTCGACGACAGAAACGCTAAATGCGGCAATAAAGAGAGTTACCCAGTGATACCATTCTGTTAAAGGTACGACGTGAAAAGCGATAGCCATTGGCGTGTAAAGGATTAAAAGTTGTAAACCGAGAGAAAGTCCTGTAGCCCAAAATAAGTGCTTGTTAGGAAAGAGGTAAAATGGTTTAGTATTACTAGTACATGTGTAGACAAAAAGTAATTCACATACCACTAAATTCGTAAATAGAATTGTCTGAGCAAGACCTATTGCATATGTTTGGGATACCCCTGGACTTAAATAACCCGCTAAAAGTGGATCTATAAGGCTCCATTCAGGAATAAGAACCGTCCAAAGAAGTATGTAAAGAGTAATATCGGTAATTGAAGTATATACTCCTAATAACAAAGCGGGACCTCTTATTTCTTTTAATAATGTAAATCCTTTTCGCGGGGGACCCTTCATTACATCGGGATCTGTTGGAGTTAACCCTAAAACCATCGCGGGGATACCATCTGTGGCAATATTTAGCCAAAGTATTTGAATTGGTTGGATAGGTGCTCCGATAAAGACATTAACAAATAGCTTCATGACAATATACGCAACCAAAATCAGGAAGATTTCGTCAAAATTCGTCGAAAGCATATAGCGGAAGAAATTTGTGGTTGTTTCAAAGATTCCTCTCCCTTCTTCGATTGCGTTTACAATAGTTGCGTAATTATCATCGATAAGTATCATATCTGAAGCTTCTTGAGTGACCTCAGTTCCTTTTAAACCCATTGCTATGCCAACATGAGC
>DAOUUT010000069.1 GCA_030668025.1 Promethearchaeota archaeon | reverse complement strand
GTGAAAATTGATCTATTTAAATCCCAATTTTTTGAATGGTTTTTCAGGGTAAAAAATCGAAGAATTTCTACAAAGCATTACATCTTTATTCTTTTCGAGCTCCATACAACGATTCAAGCTCAGAATTGTTTAAGTTAGAGATCCACTGGATAAACTTGGCTTGCACTTGGAAGCCCCTAAAAACACCTCTAACTTCGCCGCCTTTGTCTAAATTTTGTTTCTCGCGTTAATATTCTTTTATTTTTTGGAATTTAAGATTAGTTAAATTATGAGAATTTATTGGTCTTACCCGTTTTTCCTCTACATCTTTTGCTAATTTCTGAATCTCAACAGTCTTATACTTGACGGCGCTCTTGAGCAACAGGCTCATTTTTGCAAGGAAAGAAATTCTTTATTAGTATTATATTTCAATTTTTAGATATTATTAAATTATTGGTTTGATTTAATTAAAATGAAGTCTAATAATTACTAAGCGAGGAGTGGTCGAAATTGGTTACGGATTTTTGGAAAAAATATTTGGATCAGACGCTATACGCGATAGGAGAAATAACTGCGAACCAAAATTGTGGCGAAATCACCGTAAAAAAAATTCGGCAGGTACTCGGAGTACAACCGTCAAACCGGAGCGCCATCAACTTCTACGCCCGAACGCTGATCTATTTGAAAGACAACGGGGTCTTAAAATCGGTCGAAAATAACCCTAGTTCTCCGCGTAAGTACGCCTTAAAAAACAAAGACAAGCTAATTTCGCTAGTCAAAGCCGAAAATGGTAATTTAATAAATAATAAATAAGTAAGATAAAAATATCTCAAATTCCATTTGAATTATTAAAAAATGTGACAGACATTTTTTTTACTAATTTCATTTATTACAGGGAATTATTATATCTAAATAAACGCAATTCAATAGGATATCATGCAAGATAAACTCAAGTGGAACGCCATAGGATTGGTCAAGAAAACGAGGATGTTAAAAAATTACATCGAAAGTGAAAAAAACGATATTCCCATTGACCACACAAAAAAACGCGCAACGATCTCAGGATTTTTAATGGAACTCAACCATCTTTTAGAACAAATGGAAAAAATTGAAAAGATCATCATTCCCAAGCTGGAAAATTTGTTTCGCTTAACATTTCCAACCCCTGAAATGGTAATGTTTGCCCTGGCTCGCCCCAGCATTCGAAACATCTTCGAGGATCTCAACATTCACTTTAAGGACGACGGAGACCGCCCATTAAGCGAGGAAGAATTAATAGAATTGGCGAGTTCGGGAGATGCGGCAGAGGTGCTTGCCTTGATTGGCGATGCCGCACTTGATTTAGCGATAGTACAGATATTATGGGATTCTTCTTTGTCTAAAACGGGAGAACTCACGACGAAACGCATGAAAGTGGCGTCAAATAAAAATTTGGCGATCTATTGTGAAGAATGGGGGCTGTATTCTTGTCGCTTGAACCGATTAAAAGCGAATCCGATGTATGATGCCAAAACCGAAACACTAGAACACGTCAAAGGCACCTTAGTTGAATCTATAATAGGAGTGGTGTATATAGAATTTGGACTAAAGGTATTGTTAAGAATAGTTCCTCTCATTCAATAAATTTCTCTTTATACTTCTACAACGTCTACTTTTGCCACAATTCGTTGACAAAGAGCAAATAAAGTCGACTTTTGGGCGTAAAAGTAGGCAAAATTATTCATAAGTCGACAAAATTATTCGATTGTATACATCTCAGCTAGTTATCAAAAAGCCTAAGGAAAGCGTTTTCGAGGGAATTTAGTTATTAAATTGCTTTTTATCGCTCTTTCGCTCTTTATATCTAAAGGTTTGTCGTAATTTTTGGCGCCTAAAGATTGACCCGAGCTAGAAAAAAAGTAAACTCTCACCTGCTCGGTGTAATCTGCGCACGCGATGTATTTTACTCTTGCTTTTGACTTTAGCACAACGGGAGGAAATCCGAACTCCATTACTTTTTGGTCTTTTACTCTTCGTACTTCCAAGGATTTCGGTCTCGTCTGCTTAAAACATTTTTTAGCAAAGGACACGACTTCCTTGACTGCATTTCGATTTTCCATGGTGTTATATAACACTATAAACACTATAATAATAAGATCATTTTGTAATTAAGTTACTTTTTATCTTTTTAAGCTTAAAATATTGAACGATTTCTCTGCTATTATTTTCTTTGAAAACATTTTCCATCATAAAACTTTTTCCATCAATAAATTTATATTTTCAGTTATTTTTTTAAATCTCTCTCCTTGATAGAGAATTCTATTCATCATAAATATTGATCGAACATCTAAGTAACTCCTAAATGTTTTATTATGGTTAATCATTATATCTTTTAGCGTTTTCAAGGCATTGATTAGAGAAAAAACAATTTCTTTATTCATTTTTTTTTTTAAAAAAAATTTAAAGGAACATCTTCATGTATATCTTTAAATATTTTTAGTGTATCTCTGGTATAAGCTCTAAAGCCGCTTTGACTATCTGATATTTTTTCTCTAATTTTTTCGCACAGTAGATACCGCAGACCGCACGGCATAAATCTATTAGGTATAGAAATATTATAAAGTAATTAATTAATACAAGAATAATCAAAAAAAATAAAAAGATTTAAAATTAAAATTTACTCTATTTAATAATTTCCTTATTTTCGATGTTATGTTTTATTCTTAAAAAAGAAAAAAATTAGCCAGATTTTATTTTGAAAAGACGACTCCTGTCACCGCCCTGGATTTTTGTCTTTTGGTAGCGTGCTTTGCTCGCTTTCGCCCTCCCCCCTATTGTATTTTTGACCTTCTTATTAAGTTTTGGTGATAAGGGCCATCTTTTCTTCTCGACAAATTAAAATAACACCAGAATATTTAGGAACCCCGAAAGAAAAATTTTCTTTTTGTAGAATTCGATTGTTTTAGCTTCTTTTATCGGTGAGCACCAAAGTGGTACGGACCGATCGATCTGCGATAAGAAGAGGTCGAAGATTAATAAAAAGAGTATAAAGGGTGAAAAATTAGTCTATGCTGCTTCACTAATCTTCTTCATCCTTGATTTTTAATCTGTTTTTAATTTCTTTTCTTAATGGCTCTGAAATTTGATTATACCTTAATTTTAAAATGTTAGCTACTATTTTCTGTGCTGATTTAATCTTAGAAAGATTAAGTAATAGCTTATATCGTATGTTTTCGGGAAGCTCGTCGAAATGATTTGTTATAGCAAAAGCTACATCTCCAGCGGTTTCGTCCTTGTCTGCAAGAGTAAAAAGTATTTGTCTTATGTTTTCGGGAAGCTCGTTGAAATTTGCTGCTATAGCATAAGCTACATCCCCAGCGGCTTCGTTCTTTTCAGCAAGGGTAAGGAGCAATTGTTCTCGAATGTTTTCGGGAAACTCGTTGAAATTTGCTGCTATAGCATAAGCTACAGCCTCAGCGGCTTCGTTCTTTTCAGCAAGGGTAAGGAGCAATTGTTCTCTAATGTTTTCGGGAAACTCGTTGAAATTTGCTGCTATAGCATAAGCTACAGCCCCAGCGGTTTCGTCTTTTTCAGCAAGGGTAAAAAGTATTTTTCTTATGTTTTCGGGAAGCTCGTTGAAATATTTTACTATAGCATAAGCTACAATCCTAGCGGCTTCGTCCTTTTCAGCAAGGGTAAAAAATATTTGTCTTATGTTTTCGGGAAGCTCGTTGAAATTTGCTATTATAGCATAAGCTACATCCCCAGCGGCTTCGTTCTTTTCAGCAAGGGTAAGGAGCAATTGTTCTCTAATGTTTTTGGGAAGTTCGTTGAATTTTTCTGCTATAATAAAAGCTACAGCCCCAGCAGCTTCGTTCTTTTCAGCAAGGGTAAGGAGCAATTGTTCTCGAATGTTTTCGGGAAGCTCGTTGAAATGTTTTGATATAGCTGAAACTACAGGCCAAGCAGCTTCGTCTTTTTCAGCAAGGGTAAAAAGCATTTGTCTTACTTTTTCGGGAAGCTCGTTGAAATGTTTTGCTATAGCAAAAGCTACAGCCCCAGCGGCTTCGTCTTTTTCAGTAAGGGTAAAAAGTATTTGTCTTATGTTTTCGGGAAGCTCGTTGAAATGTTTTGCTATAGCAAAAGCTACATCCCAAGTGGCTTCGCCCTTTTCAGCAAGATATTTTAATAATCCAATAAAAATTTCGTCGTAATCATCAACTTCACTAATGAGATCTTTCACAGCTTCAAAGTATGATGGATGCGAAAATTTAATTCTATTTGGAAAGGTAATCTCTATTTTATCTTCTTTAAACCAATTAAAAACATCGTTAAACTTCCTAGCATTTTCTAAATATAAGCTCTCTATTAGGTTTTGGTAAGTTTCTTTAACGAATTCCTCTCTCGCATCTTCTAAAACATATAAAATTGTTAAAAATAACACCTTATCTTTGGTCATCTCCTTAATTTCTTTTAAAAATGCCCATGTAGTTCCCTTTGATTTTTCTTTTATCATTGTTAGTAATTGCTCCCTTACATTAATATCAATGCTTGCTCCAACAAAATCTCTTATGTTTAAAAGCGTAGGTAAAATATTTTCGCTCTCTATCTGGTCTAGAATAAAATTTTTCAATTCTACATTGTTTAACCACGTACATTTTTTTAACGTAGCCCAGTTTTTGAGAATTTCTTTTCTTTTTTCAGTAGTATAAGACGGCTTCCCAATGCTCAATCTCTTTTCAAATACTTCAAGACGCGTTCCAGAGAAAGCTCTTTTTTTAAATTCCTTAAAAACTTCTTCCCTTGAGGTAATAATAACATATAAATCTTTAGCATTCTCTATCTCTTCTAAAATACTAGTTATTTTTCTTTCTAAATCGTATATTTTTTCATATTTAAGTTTTCCAAAAGGATCTTCAAAATAAAGGATTTTCTTTGTTTCTTGTTCCAATTCTAAATCTTTCATTTTTTGTAATCTGCTTCCTACGTTTAATCTTTCAGGTCGATCTCCTCCTCGAATCCATTCTGGTTTGTATCCCGATTTATAATATTTCCACATAAGGTAAATTGCGGTGTATGTCTTTCCATACTCCGGCGTTCCTGTTATAATCACGATTCTCTTTTCTTTTAATGTTTTTAAAATTTCTTTAAATTCCAGAGGAGGAACATAAACCTTATCAATCCACTTAAATTCGTTAGGTAAATAACCCATGCTTGGAACAACGGGTTGACTTTGAAGAAAACGTTTCAAATATAAAGCAACAGCATGGGCGGCAAACTTTTGCCATTTATCTCCTTTCAATTTATCCGCGTTATCAGAGATTCCTCTTACTGGAATAAATCTTGGCAGAGGCTTTGACATCCAAGCTGCTATAAGAACGCCCCAAGATTCCATTTCAACTGCGAGCATTTTAGGAAAATATTTCAATAACCTTTTTATAAACCGCTTACTGGCAACTACTTTCTCTCCAGAGGTTATAAGACCAAAATGTATATTAGGGTTATAAGGGTTTTCAGGGGGCTTAATTGAAATTTCATCTATCCAATTGTTATCCTTGAAATTTTTAAACCTATCAATTAATAAAGCATCGCTAAGCGCTCCCTCAATTCTAACCTGGAGTTTTTTTGAAAAAAATTTACCCTTTTCGTAATATCCAATAGAGGTTCCAACGACGATATCACCAATTTTAACACCATTCTTTGATATTCCCCCGGCAATTCCAAGCATAATTACGTGTTTAGGATGCAATTTCTCAATAATTTTTTCGCTTAAAACCCCTGCTTGAACATTACCCACACCTAATAATACAACTAAGGTAACTTTATATGTTTCGATCTTATTAGGTAAGTGAATTTCTGTCTGATAGTAAGTCGGAATTTCGTCATCTATTTGAATTGTTTCAAAGTTTCCTATTTGCTCAATAACTGCGTCTCGTTCAAAATCGAGGGCTGTAACAATTAAAAAATCAATATTGGTATTTAATCTACTCATAATTACTTTCGTTTTTTAAAACTTAATTGGATTTTCTGGAATTTTTAATCAATCGTTAAAAAAGATAAATTGGTAAGAATTTGGTATATCCTTTCGATCTATATTCTTAAAGAATTAAATTTCTTATTAAAACTCTCGCCATAACAAAATCTTGTGCCTAGCAAAAATCTCATTCCATCTGCACTTCAGGTAATTCGAATAGAATGCTTATTTTTATAAAGATTGGTGATTAAATAACATCGCTAAAATTGGGAGCTGTGGAGTTAAAGAATATTGGCAGGAATCGCCTTTTTTATAATCATCATTTTAAAGGCGTTAAAGGCAATTAATCTGCTAATAAGGACACTTTATTAATCTTTAACAACAAAGTATATTTTATTAAGAAATATCTTCTAGGAAAATTTACAGAATTTTTAATAGTTAAATATGATCTCTGACTAAACATGAAAGAAAGATTTCGAAGTAGTACTTCTATATCCTTAGATCAAAGAAATAGGATTATTTAAGTTTCTAAAGGGGCGATTTTTTGATTAATTTCCCTCTTTTAATGCAGATATCTTTCCAATATATTCATGGAAAAAGATTTAATAAACTTGTGTTTACTTTTCCTTAAATTTTTTACATTTACCTTCTAAATTACAAAAAAAATCTATAGGAATATACTTTGGTATTTTTAAATTTGAAGAAAATAAAATTTCTGAGTTTTTTATATCAAAATCATCTTTACTAATTAATTCACATCTATTTATACAACTATTAATCTCTTCTAAATTTCTTCCTACTAAACCTATAATTAATTGATATCTTCCCGTAATAGTGGCTAATAGAAATAATCGTGGACAATTGAACCTAAGACGATTATAATTTATAATTTTTTCATAGTTCCTTAGTTCTACTAAGAGGAATACAACATTATACCCGAGTTTTTGAATATTAATATTTCCTTGAATACGAAGAATTTTTTTATTGGTTAATTTTTCTATTCTCTTTTTAATTCCAGTGTTACTCATACGAGTACCATCTAATTTATATATCTTTTTACTTAATTTCTGTAAACTTTGTTTTCCATCTTCAAATAATGCGCACATAATCTGTTTATTTATATAATCTATTTCATTTATTAATTTTTCTTGCTTTTTCTCTAAATAATAACTTTTAGTTATATCCTCAATATTAATAATAATATATTCAGTCTTATCATCATCTATTCGAATTTTATTAATATTAATACTTAAATTTTTTATCCCTAAATTATTAAAATTATGAATAATTTCAAAATTTTCATTAAATTCTTTTTGAGGTAATATTTTTTTAAAAATTTTTTTCAATTCTGGTATATCCCATTGGTTATTATTAAACTCAAAAATTGAAACCCCCTTTATTGCCTCTATTGGCACACTTTTAATTTTAAATAAGGAAAAAAATGATTCATTAATAATGATAATATTTAAATTATTATCTAAAATTAATATAGGAGTCTTTATTGCTGAAATTGTAGTCTTTAATATATTAAAAGCATTCATGATTATTTGCCATCTTCAAAAATAGAAATTATCTCTTTAATTTATATTAATATTTACTATTTAATATGTCCTAATTTTTCCTAAAGCGAAATTTGTCCAAATATATTTCAGTTTTTGTAAATCTCTTTAATATAAGTTAATTTTATGAACATATGAAACGTTGATTTAAAATCAAACTTTTCTTTTGAAAAAACTTTAAAATCAAACTTTTTTTTGAAAAAGTTTAAAAATATGAAATTTATTATCACGATACAATTCAAAATTACTTTTTAACAATAGTTTTAAAATCGTTGAGTTATCGTGAAATGATAGGTATTGAAGAATTTAAAAAAAGAAGTAATGAATTACTTAAAAAATTTAAAAAGCGATCCAAAGTTTTTGCTTGTTCTGTATTAGATAAAGAAGGATTTATGATTGCCTCGTTAAACGATGATTTTATGGAAGATAATTTATATTATAAAAAAGTTTTAGAAATCTACACTGCAATTGAATCATTATCTGTTAAAGGTATTGAATTAATGGATATTCATAAGAGAAGGGAGAGAATTTTAATTAGAGTATTAGTTAGTAAATATTTTACTAGGGGATTTATGATTCTTATTAGAGCTATATCAGATCGTCTAATATTATTAACAATTTCTCCAACATTATACAATTCAAGACCGCTTTTAACTAACTTTGATAAATTAAGAGATGAGTTATCAATATACTTTTTAGAACCTGAAAATCAAGAAATTTTGAATAAGACTTATGAGTTAATGTATAAATAAATTTATTGAAATTAAGTTTTTTATAATGAAAGTCAAAAAATTATCAACAAAAATCATTAAACATAATATAAATAAAAGATTTGGGGGTTATTATTATTCGCAGTATTTTTATTATTAAAGACGGTCTCTTAATCTTTAATCATAGTTTTGATAAAAGTAATCCCTTATTTTCGGATATAAGTTTAGTTTCTGGTTTTCTTACTGCAATTCAAAGTTTCTCGTCAGAAGTCACAAAATCATATATAAACACCATTAATTTTGATAATTTTACTTTTCATTTCTATAAAGATTCAAAAAATTATAGTATTCTCTTTGTAATTATTACAAATTATAATTATAATTCTAAAGAAATTATTTGTAAGATACAAAAAATATCTTCAATATTTTTTGACAATTACTCCCTTATTCTTAATCAATTTGATGGTGAATTAACTCAATTCTATCCATTTTCAGAATGCTTAACCAATATGAGAATATCACAAAAAAATTGTGGTGGTAACCGTTTTTTATGTAATGAATGTCCTTATCGCGCAAAACAAAATCTAATAATCCATGAATTTGAAGAAAACAAAGACATTATCATTTCATTATTAAATAATTTATTAAAAAATCTATTAAATGAGATTCATAATATAGTAGCGGCTTTTATTATAAATCTTGACGGAATTATAATTGCCCAACATTCAATTAGAAGTTTTAATGAAGAAACCATTGAGTATGTTATGAATTTAATTGAGCCAATTATTGAAAAAAATAAAATTATTACTAATAGATCATTTGAAAGCGGGAATTTTAATACTAACGAATTTCGGTTGTTTTATTTAGAATTAGGAAAGATAAAACCCGCCTTACTTGTTGTGGTTGCTGACCTATATTCTGATATAGATAAATATATATTCTATTTATATATTGTTGGGGAAAAAATATCTATGATTTTAAATAATCGAAGCATCTCTATGCGTCTTCCAAAATTGCTCGAAGGTGGTGGGCTAGATCTTAAACCACAAAAAGATATATTATCTGATATAAACATGTTAACCGAAATAATAGTAATTGGAGATGAAAGGAGCGGTAAAAGCTCTTTAATCGAGATGTATATTAATGGAAAATTTGAAGAAAAATATAACCCTACAATAGGCATTTCTATTGCTGAAAAAGAGCTTCAAATCACAAAAGAGGCTAATATAATGTTAAATTTAGTTGATATGGGAGGTTTAAAAATCTTCGCTAAAGTTCGTAAATCCTTTTACAAAATTTCCAAACCTAAAGCAATTCTTATTTTATTTGATTATTCAAGAATTGATACTCTTGAAAAGGTCAATGAATGGTTAGAAGGAGCTAGATCTTTTTGTGGAAGTAATTCTATAACATATTTTCTAATAGGAAATAAAATCGATTTAGTTAATAATCGTAACGAGATCAGGCATAAGGCGGAATTAATTGCAAGTCAATTAAATTGTACCTTTTTTGAAACTTCTGCTTTAACTGGTGAAGGGGTTGACGAATTATTTATGCATATTATTATGAATTGTTTAGTTTAAATAAACAAACAAATAAAAATTACCAATTAATAAAGTGATTCTATGGTATTAAATATGGATTTTCAGAGTGAAAATACAATTTCATTCATTAGACCAATCCCTCTTAAAAGAATTAAATCAATTATAAGTGATGAAAGCAAATTCTTTTATAAACTAAACATACTTATTCAATCAACTTGCAAATTTAAAAAGGTAAGGTTATTTATTATATTGAGGGCGTTAAACGAACAGGGTAAGTTATGCTGGAGTAAGCCAGAACCTGATATCTTACAAAAGGGAATATTTGATTTTGATTTTGATATATACTTCATAAGTAAAAAAAAACAAAACGAGATTGTTCAAGTGTTAGAAACAATCTTAGAAATAGATAAAATAATCATTGCAGAAATAGCGCATAATGAATTTAAAAATCTGATTACCGATTTTAGTTTAAAATGGCAAGAAAGGCCAATAATAATTAATCAAGAATTAATAGAAAAGGCGATTTTGGAAGAAGAAAAAAAAAAACCTCTTTTAGATAAGATACCACAGATAAATACTCCAAAAATTATATTCACAAATCGTATTCAAGGAATAAAAGAAAAAGTTTTCTTACCAAATAAGCAATTTATTGAATTATTCATTTATGATAAACTAAATGTTATTTTTAGCTGTTATAAGGATTCAAGTTGTATAAATTATTTCTTATATGTAGTAAAAGAAGGGATTTTATTTATTTCAGAAGGGAATGATAATGAAGATTTTAAAAGTTTTGAGGATTATTATAATATCCAAAATGGAAACTTTACAAATTTTTATGACTATTTAGAAGCAATAAAGTATGGTATTGAGAATCACGCAGAATACTTAGCATTTAAAAAGAGTGAATTTTGGAATGCTAATATTGGATCATATAAAAATTATTTAAATTCCAAGAAAGCGGGGGATTCAATAACTAAAGAAGAATGATGTTTTCATAAATTCAGGTTTTTCAAATGAAAAATAATTAAAAATTTTTCGAGAAAAAATTATTTGTTGAAGATTTTTATCGTTGAGGATGAGCCTTCGTTGCGAAAATTGTATAGAATGATATTTAAGAATGCTGGATTTACCATCCTTAGATTTGCTTGCAACGGACAAGAGGTAATATTCGATTTTAAAGCGCTATCCGAGAAGCCCGATGTTATTTTGATGGATTATAGGATGCCGATAAAGGATGGGGTAGAAGTCGAGTTAGAAAGATATAAAGAAAAATTAGAAGAATTAAATAAAGAATTAGAGCAAAGAATAGAATATAGAACTAAAAAATTAAGAGAATCCCGAAAAAAATACAGGATGTTTACAACTTCGCCAGTTTTTACAAAGATTTATTAGCACACGACATAAATAATATTGATGGTACAAAAATTTCTTGCATTATTACATCTTATCCCTATAAAGACTCGGATGGACAAGTTATCGGTGTTATGGGACTTTCACGAATATTACCGAACGCAAAAAAATGGAAGAACAATTAAAAAGCTCTGAAGAGAACTATCGTTTGATTTCTGAAAACGCAAACGACTTAATTGACATTCTTAACGAAAAATGGGAATTAGAATATGTAAACGAGTCAGTTTATAGCACATTATTAAGATTTTCAAAAGAAGATTTGCTTAGAAAATCTTTATTGGACTATGTTCATCCCGGCGATGTTAAATCTATTGTTAGCGCCTTACAAGAAACCAGTAAAGTAGGGGAAGGAAAGATAGAACTAAGAATAATAGATAAAATCAATAAATATTTTTGGTTTGGAATTAGAGGAAAGATGTTTATGGATTTGTTAGGAGAAAAAAAAGTTCTTA
Source organism: Promethearchaeota archaeon (assembly GCA_030668025.1). The sequence continues at coordinate 2,393 of DAOUUT010000069.1, read as the reverse complement.
TAATTTCAAGAGATATCAGCGAGCAGAAAGAAGCAGAAAGAGCAATCATAAAAAAGAATCTTGAGTTCTCAGCATTATTAAAAGCTTCCAGAGCTGTTTTGGAATACGAGAAATTTGAAGAATTAATTAGAATCATTTTTAATTCTTGTGTTAGTTTAATTGGAAATATTGATGGATTTGTTGGTATGTTAACACCAGATAAAAAAATAATTCAAGTTCTTTTTTTGGATTCGCAAGGATTAACTAGAGATGTAGACACAAAACTCTCTCTACCTATTAGAGGTTTATTAAAGGAGGGAGTAAATTCTAAGGAGATAAAATATTATAACAACCTTTTAAACTCAGATTGGAAACAACTTTTACCAAAAGGACATTTAGCGCTTAAAAATGTCATGTTTGTGCCATTAATAATAAATAGCGAAATTGAAGGATTAATAGGATTAACTAATAAACCAGGAGAATTTAATGAAGATGATACTAAACTTGTTACTACATTTGCTCAAATTGCCGCAATCGCACTTATAAATAGTTCTAATTTGGAATCTTTGGAGAAATCCGAACAAAAATTCAGAGATTTAAATAGGATTTTAGAACAAAAAGTTGAGGAAAGGACTTATGAGTTGAAAATATCAGAGGAAAAAATGCGAAATCTAGTAAATAACATTTCAGATGTTCTGATGGAGGGTGATATAGACGGTACAATAACTTTCTTAAGTCCTCAAATTTATGATATAATAGGGCATCAACCAAAAGAACTAATTGGAATTGAATACATGGAACTAATTCATTCAGAAGATAAACTAGCTTATAAAAAACTGATAAACACTACTCTTAAAGCGGGAAGTAAATTTTCTATGGAATTAAGAATAATGCATAAAAAAGGATATTTCATTCCAATTTCTATAAATGGGAGTATCGGAGAAATCAATAACAAATTAAAAATGTTTGTTATTATAAAAGACATTACTGAAAAAAGAAAAATAGATGAAATGATGAAAAGTGAAATCAAAAAGTTAACAGAACTTGATCAAATTAGGAACGATTTAATAAGAAGGATATCACACGAATTAAAAACTCCCTTAATTTCAATATTTAGTGGATCACAATATCTATTAGATCACTCTATCGATAAAATTAAAGATCATAATCACCATATTATTGAATTAATTCACTTGGGAGGATATAGATTAAAAAACCTAGCTGATAATCTGATACTTGCCTATAATATAGATTTAAAAGAACTTAATTTGAGTTTAAAACGAAAAAATATAATTCAAATAATCAAAAATTGCGTTGAAGATATAGTTTTTCAAGCAAAAAAACGCAAAATTTTTATAAATATTGAACTTCTCAAAGAACTATACATAGAAGCAGATAAATCAACGATTAAAAGAGCAATTTCCAATATCTTATCAAACGCAGTGAAAAACACCCCTACTAACGGTAATATTTTTGTAAGCACATTCGACCATCCTAATTATATAGACATTATTGTTAAGGATGATGGCGTTGGATTAACAAAAAAGGAAAAACCATTTCTATTTAAAAGATTTGGTAAAATTGAGAGATACGGGAAAGGGATGGATGTGGATATCGAAGGTGCAGGTCTTGGTTTATACATTGCAAATGAGATTGTTAAATTACATAATGGTGAGATCATCGTAAAATCTAAAGGAAGAAATAAAGGAAGCACATTCATTATAAGGCTGCAAAGAAATTAAAATCCCAAGAGAATCAAAAAACTCTATGTGACTCGAAATAATAGACTTAATACTTTGTTTCATCGAATCACTAAGAATATAATTAAGTATTGTATTCAACATAACATCGGAACAATTGTAATTGGATATAATCATGGCTGGAAGCAGAATATAAACATTGGTAAGAAAAATAACCAGAAATTCGTTCAGATTCCGTTCCTAAGGTTGATTAATCAAGTTTAATATAAATCAGAATTGATTGGAATTACTATAATAACAATTAACGAGAACCACACATCTAAGTGTAGTTTTCTCGATTTTAATACATTATTAATGAATTCTTTCATTAGTTTTTCAGAAATTCCTTTTGTTTTAATAAATTTCCAATATTTTGATAAAAGTTTTTCCTTGTAGAATTTTTCACGAATATAATAAATTATTGCGTTATCAATTATTTTAAGAATTGTTTGGTACCATTCATGGTCTAAATATTTATTTAGCTCGATTCTGTTTACAATTTCATATGGATCGATTATTTAGAAGTAGAATTTTGGGGGGAATATTTAGAGAATTTGGTTTTAAAAAAAGAAAATGTAAATATCACATAATTAATAATTAAAGAAAAAATTGGTTTTTTAAGCCTTCTTAATTTTTATGTGATAATCTTCTCCTTCGATCTTAAACTCCAAAACT
>DAOUUT010000099.1 GCA_030668025.1 Promethearchaeota archaeon | reverse complement strand
GTTTAATATTTCCATGGGTTCCTAGAGGTACTCTTTTAAGCTGTGCTGTTTTTTTTTTGTTGCGGCAGGACAATGTAAGGCTCTTTAATTTACCCTCGAGGGTTTGAATTTCTTGTTTCATTAACACGGGATCAGTTTGGTCTATTTGATAATTGATATAAATCCGCACTCTGAAAATATCATCTTGCCACATCGATAATAACCGTTTTTTTTCATCTTCGTCTTTGAATTTTAAATTTCCAATTTTATCTCTAAATTTGCTAAACTTCTTATCCTCAGTTCTTTTCCAGATGATATAGAGTTTAACTTTTTTATCGCTCCGATGGAAAAGATTAATAAAATCGTTGATTAGTGTAAATTTCTCCATATAAGGCGGTTTAGGTAATTTAATTTCCCAAAACCGGTTATTCTTGTAAATTTTCTGTTTGGTAATGGGTTTTAATTCCAAAGTTCCATCTAAACCAGGATAAATACTCGTAATTCGGCTGAGAAGTGCTTCCCCCAATACTCTTGCTGTTTTCTCGTTTTGAGCTTTGAGAAAAAATATCCATCGAAAATCTTTATCTGATTTCAATTCTAGGCCATATCTGTGTTTATCCGAGAAAAAATCTTTTAACCAAGCTATTTCATTTTCATTTTTCTCGCTTACATTTTCTATATTTTTACTAAGAACTCCTTGGGTAATTTTAACTCTAGCTTGCCAAAAGAGAATTTTCTTTTTTTTCTCTTTTTTAGGCTCTAATTGCTTTTTTTCATCGGGTTCATAACTTTTGACGCGATGACTTTTAGATTTCTTTAATCTTAGTACAATAGTTTGATAGAACGAGACTATTCTGTTTCTAAAAGATTCGTTTGAAAGAGCTATTGTAAGAGAAACTAAGCATAGCATAAGAGAAGCTAAAGCAAAAACATCTAAAATTATGGAAATATAAAAAAATAAAGATAGTCCAATAAAAAAGGCTATTAGTTTATACTCTTCGTCAAATGGAATTACGATTATTGAAATAACTACGCCTATAATAGTGATGATGAGCGTTCCAGTAATAAACATATCTGGAAGTCCAACAACGAAAATATGAAATGCTAATAAAACCATTATCGAATGAAAGTATAATATTAGATTTGATCGAAAATTCCTTTGAAATATGAATAAATTGACGCAAAGAACAATTAAGATTATAAAAAATTCCATTTCAATAAGAATGATGATTCTTGGACTCAAAAATTTTAGAAGGAACATATCTTCATATATTATAAAAATAATAACCATAAGAATAAAGGTTCCAAAATTCTTCATTAAAGAATTAATCCCTTCTTTCTTATCGGTAAACCAGTAATAAATAGAAATTAAACTAATAAGTGCAATCGCGATAATAATGCCTAGCCAGAAGTTCTCAGAAAAGAAACTCATTTATTCAATCTTTAGATTTTATAAATAAGTTCGAGAAGATTTATAAAAAGTAAGAGAATTTTATATGTTTTAATAATTCCTTAAAGGATTTAAATTCCTAGCTTTTCAATTTCAGAAAGATATTTTTCCGCTTTTCTCATCCATTGCTCATTATTTTTTTCTTTCGCTATTTCCTCTCCCATTTTAATATACTTTACTGCTTCACGATTTTCTCCAAGTCGTAAGTGACATTTGCCAATTTTTATATAAGTCTCATGCAAATAATCAGCCTTCGGATCAAGATCTAATGCTTTCTCAAGTTGTTTTAAGGCGTTTTTGTAATCGTCGAAGTGAATTAAAATTTCACCATAGCTATCATAGTACATACCTTTATTCTCGTTTGCTTCAATTAGGCTTTTTATTAAGTCTAAAGCTTCTTCCTTTCTATTTAATTTTGATAAAACAATCGCTTTATTATTTTGGGCTTCATAAAAATTTGGGTCGATTTCAATTACTTTATTTAAGTTCTCTAATTTTTCATCAAGTTTTTTCATCTTATCATAAATCCCAGATTTTGTCCAATAAAACTCAAGAAAATCTGGTTCTATCTTAATTCCTTCATCAATTACACTTAAAGCATCATGATATTGTTCCATTTGATATAGAACATAACCTTTAATATTATATAATCTAGCATAATTTTGATCGATCTTTAACCCTTCTTTAATTGAATCTAATGCGTTTTTATAATTTTTCATATCAAGAAAACAACGAGCCTGTGTAACATAAAAATCAGGGAACTCAGGATCTAAACTAATTGCATGCTTAATTTCATTTACCGCATCTATATTTCTTTCAATCTCGAAAAAAACCTTGGCTTTAATCGAGTAAAAACCAGCGAATTCAGGTTTTAACTTTATTCCCTTCTCTATTGATTTCAAAGATTCTTCATACCTTTCCATTTGATATAGAATTGTACTTATCATATAATATGATTCTGGATTCTCAGGTTTCAATTCAATACTTTTTTTCATTGAATTTAAAGCTTCACTGTATTTTTCCAGGTGCTTCAAGATATTTGCTTTATGGATATAGAAATTATAGTATTCAGAATCTAACTCTATACTTTTTTCTATCTCTTTTAAAGCATCATGATACATATCCATATTAAATAATATCCATGATTTAACTTCATATAAATTAGGATATTTTTCATCAATTTTAATTCCTTCTTCTATGATAGTTAAAGCTTCCTTATACTTTTTTTGTTTGATACCAATTATATTGGCTTTAAAGCCAAACAAATCAACTGAATTTTTATCTATTCTAAACGCGACTTCAATAGTAGATAAAGCTTCCTTGAACATACTCATATTATCTAAAAATCTGATCTTATTTAAATAAAAAGTGATATCATTAGGATCTAATTCAATTGATTTATCAATAGATTTCAAAGCTTCTTTATCTCGCTTTAGGTCAATTAAAATCTTCGCCTTAGTAGAATAAAGAAAAGCAATATTAGGTTCTATACTAATAGCTTTTTCTATACATCTCAAAGCACCCTCATAATTTTTATTCTTTTTTAGAATTCCTGCTTTATTCGAGTAAAATCCATAATAATCAGGAAAGTCTTCTATGCCTTTTTCACTTAATTCTAAAGCTTTATTATATTTTTTCATCCAAAACAAAATATCAATTTTAATACTATATAAATTTGGAGCATCTGGTTCAATTAAGATCGCTTTTTTAATTGCCTTTATAGCAGAAGGATAATCTTCTATCTGTTCTAAAATAATAGCTTTCAAAGTATAAATTTCTGGTTTTTTAGAATCTATTTTAATAATCTCTTCTAAACAATTTAATGCAGTATCGTATTTGGACATCTGGTATAGAATTTCAACCTTTTTAATATGTGAATTAATGTGATTTGGATCTAGTTCTATACTTGTGTCAATAATTTCTAAAGCTTTGGTAAAATCATTGAGATTTTCATATGAAATAGCTAAATTTGCGTAAATCCAACCATATTTTTTAATGGAAGCTTTAGTTTTTATTGCTAGATTGAATTCTTTTATAGCATCATCATAATTTTTCAAATAATTTAATGTAATACCTTTATGTGTGAATAATTCATAATTCTTATCGTTTATAGCAATAGCTTCATTTAGACTAACCAAGGATAAGTTATATTCTTCTTTATTTTTCAATATTAAACTTTTTGAAAGAATTATAGGAATATTTTTTGGAGTATTTAATAATTCTTCTTCAATAATTTCTAGAGCCATATCGTATTTCTGTTGTTTAGCTAAAATTTGTGTTTTCTGACAAACTAATAAAGTGTTGTGTGAAAATTTTAGTACCATATTAATTTCTTTTAACGCTTTATCGTAATCCTTCATATCTTCATAAATTTTCGAATGGAGCAAATAACCAACATAATCTTTAGGTTTTTTTTCGATCAAGTCACTAGCTAAATGTAATGCTAAATCATAATTTTTTAAATAAGAATTGATAAATGTTTTTAAGATCAAGACTTCAATATTATTAAATCTATGAATATTTTCCTCCAATAATTTCTTTACCTTTTTATATTCTTCTAAGTTTATCAATTGTTCAATATCATTCAGTAATTCATAATTAGAAACTTCAAAATATTCCGTTTTAAATTTGTTGGATCTTAGAATACCCAATTTTGTATAGTAAGTTATCACCTCAAATTCACTTTCTATGGGTTTTTCAATTACATCTACTTTATAAGATAAACTTTCCATATTTATATCAGAAATGCCCATATGACCTTCAAATATTTCAGGAGGCAAAGAATACCAAACTACACCTTCTAATCTATCGCTTACATCTTTTAAATTATCTTTTCGTTCAATATTATATTTAAGGTAATTAAGGTATTCATCTAAGAACTCTCGTAAAGAATCTTCAAATTTCCTATTAAATAAGTTTTTACATAATTCTTCTATAATTTTATTTTCTATCTCGGTTTTTGTAATAATAACATTAATACTAGCATCCTTAATATAAAGTTGATTTAAGTAAGTTAACTTTGTTACTACGCCTTCCACAATTACTCTTAATACCTTTTCAAGATCTTCATTTGCATGAAAATAATACACTTTATTATCTTTTATCTTTAACTTAAAGAATTTTATATTATAAAAATTTTCTTCTACAATTTGATTGATAAAGAATTTGAGCGTAGTTTTATTGATCTTATATTTCTCTGAAAATTCTTTGAGGGTTATGTAATTTGGATATTCATTTGGATGATTTAGAGAAATAAAATAAATTATTTTCAAAAAATCATCTTCAACTTTACAAACATTTTCTATAAGTTCAAAATCTAACTTCAGAATATTATGCAAGAATCGAAATTTTATATCATCATCAGTGATATTATGTTTTTTAAAAAATTCCAAAGTTTTACTCGTTTTTTTTTTAATTCTTCTTATCTCATCCTCTAGTATAGATTGACGATCCAGATCGTAATGTGTTAACATTTCAGAATATTCAATCTTACCTTTAATGTTGATTCTATATACATCATAATTGAATTCAGGAATCCGATCTTTCTTTATAATTTCTTTTTCCAACAATCGATTAATTTTTTTAGACAGAGTTGAAGAGTTAATATTCAGTGGTTCATCAATAAAATCTCTCCATTTGCAATAATCATTGTTATAGAGCATCCATATAATAATGTGGGTGTGATCTCTATCGTCCAAGATTAATTTAGGAGGATAACTCAATCGTTTTTTTTTGGGTGATATCAATCGATAGCGAATTATACCTTTTTTTACCTTCCTTAGTGATACGATATGTTTGTTTTATTTTTCCCCGAATTTCTTTTTGGATTTTTACAATATATTCTTTTTCTATTAAAGATCTTAATTTGCCTGACAATGTAGACTGCTTAATATTTAGTGGTTCATTAAAATAATCACCCCATACACAATATTCGTTATTATACAGCATCCAAAGTATCATATATTCATAATTCTTCTTATCTTTGAAGATTCCTTGAGGTGGATAATTCAATTCTTTAATTTCACTCATAACTACTCATACAAGAACTATTAATTGTTATAATTAAATATAAGAAATAACTATATTTATAGTTTTCTTAAGTGAACTAAAAGACGAACTACGAACTGAATAGTGAACACCATTCGAAGTTCGGGACACCACGAATAATTCACTTAGTTAAATTAAAAAAGGTGTAATCATTTCTATTTCTTAGAAATAAAAATTTTTAAAATTAAAATTAAGGAGGTTGTTTATAATAATCAGTATAAAAAAAATTGTTGAAATTATCCCAAAACAAGTAGAAATCAAAGTACTTATAGATGTAAATAATGTTTGCCATAATGGTCAGAAAAGGCCCAAACTCATTAATCTCTTACAGGTATTAGATCATATAGTCAAAGAAATTAATATTTTACCCGAAAATATTTTTAGTATATGTGATCCTAACTTAAGATTCATTATTGATGATAAGAAGGAATTTGAGAGATTATTAAGAAACGGAACAGTCTATATATCACCCAAAATTGCTGATGAGTTCATTCTTCTTCTTGCCCAAAAATTTGAATTTTGCTTCATCGTGTCTAACGACAAGTACCGCCAATATTCTGAGCAAGTTCCTGATAAAAATTGGTTGAAAACAAGAAAAATATCATTTATGGTAATTAAAGGTTATGTATGCTTAAGTCCAGATATAAATTACGATGAGTGTGATTTATTATTAGGTAAATTAGGACTAGAAAATATCCCTAAAGTAAAAACAACTCTTAATGTTTTGGAAGATATTGAAAAAACAGAAGGGGAATTAGACTTATATTAGAAAATTAATTAAAAATTGAGGTGGAAATTAAAAGTTGGTTGAAAAAGTAAATAAAAATTACTCCTCCGTGAGTAAATTATTAGGTAAAACTTCTCGTTTGCAAAATTACTCCATTAAACATAACAAGCGAGGTAAAGTTTTACATAATATTAGAGCTCATTTTTTGCAGGAAGCTCTAAAAACGGGTTATAGAAATAAAACTAGTTACACTATTTTTAGTCAAAGAATAAGAGAAATTTATAATAAAATATTAGCAGAGATTCGTAGCAACAATTCGATTAATTACCTTTATCGAGATGCCAATATTCTGTTAAAGACACTTATGAAGGATATAACTACAAAAGCAAAAGAAATTGCTAAAAGTAATAACTGGAATCTAATTCCCCAAAAAGTTGAAAAAGACTTGTTTGGAGGCATTATATCATTTGAACAAGAAGAAAGTATAGAAATAGATGGAATGATAATTAATGCTCGTGTTGACGATTTTATAGAATTAGGATCAGGAAATTTTATTGTCAGGGAGTTTAAATCTTACCAATTAGATGGCGAGATTCCAGATATTAGAGAATCGGCTTACTATAAAGATTTCATTCAAATTTGTCTTTATGCATTTATTTTACAAGAAACCAGGGGTCAACTTTGTTCATTTATCGAGTTAGTTTATTATCCCAATAAAGTCTTAAGGTATGAATTTTCAGAAACACAAAGAAATTTAGCTTTAGATTATATTAGAGATAACTCGATTGAAGCGTTGGACTTTAGAGTTGTATCTAAAAGTGAAATACATCACGAAGAAACCAATTCAATAAGTGAAGAAAATATTAACAATGCTAATAAAAGCCATAGTAAAATAAAAGCTCATGAGATTGACGACTTAAGCTTTGGATATATTAATACTGTAAGAGAAAAACCCCTAACTTTGATAAATGGGAAACCTAATAAGCTTGAGGGTTATCTTTATATAGGAAAAGCAGAATTTGTAAAGGATGGTGATCTTGTTGCAGTAGAAAGGCAAGATGGATTACGCATTATTTGTCTTGTAGAGGAGATTAAATGTTATCAAGGAAATGTATCTGGCGAAACCACGGTTTTTGGTGTTGAAAAGATATTTAAAATAAAGTTAAATCCAATCTGGGAACTTAGTCTAGAAGGACCACGTGAACCAAGACCTCAAACTATTGTTCAGGGTAAAATCACTAAACTTACTGATCCAGAATTTTATCAATTTAAAAAAATCCCTTACCATGGAATTCCTTTTGGAAGTCTAAGCGAGTTAAACCAAGATTATAAATATAATTTTGATCCTGTTCTTTTATATCAAGGAATCTTCATGGGAGGGACTCAAGGAACTGGGAAAACCTCTGCCCTCCGATTCATCAGTTTAGCTTCCGTCCAACAAGAGACTGCTCCAGCAATTGTAATCTATGATGCTGAAAATGAGTTTACAAATTTATGTACAATCCCTTCATCCGAAAAGTCTAAAGAAACGATGGAAAAATACGGTTTGGATACAACTCATAATCATAATGTCCAACAAATTAATTTAAGTGAAGATGGAAATCAATGTTTAACATTTACCTATATAGATCCTCTGCATTTACTTCTATTTATGCACGAATTAGCTCCAGTAAGTTATTCAATGTTAAAACGAATCCTCCAAGACATTAAAAACTGTTATCAAAATCAAGAATTTACATTCCCAGAATTACGCGATCACATTTTAACTTTCATTTCAGATCCCAGATACCGGTTAACATCTCAAGTAAGAGATGCAATATGGCGTGCTTTGCAGTCGATTACGCTGGATATGTTTGATAGGCCAAGAAAGACACCCATTAATGTTTTAGAAATGTTTGAGTCCGGTAAAATTACAATTGTTAATACCTATAATTTGAGTGATGAACAACAGAGATTAGTAGCATTATACCTACTAGCAGTATTTCATAAGTATAAGATAAAAAGAGATACATATAATTTGGGAGTTTTTTTCGTTATTGACGAAGTTCAACGTCTTTTACCATCGATGCTCTCAAGCTCAGAGCACCAAAAAAGAATAATTCACTTTCTGAGCGAGACTCAACATAGGGGAAGAAAAAGGAATTATGGAGTGATTTATGCAACGCAGCATCCAAAGGATATGAAAAAAGAAATTGTAGATTTGTGCAATACTAAAGTCTTTTTCCAAATTCAAGGGAGTGGTTGTGAATATATTAAGGAGTATTTGAATAAGGGGCAACGTGAGCAATTGAAACAGCTTCCTGAGGGATACGCTTTTATACTGAGTAAAGGAAAACACGATCCCGTAGTTATAAAATTCCCATTAATAAATTAATTTTTTTTTAAGTTGTAAAGAATATTAAAATTGAAAAGATAAGGTGGAAAATCAAATTGTATTTAAAAACAAACCTAGAAATATTGAACGGATTATATTCTTCTATCGGATTTAGATTTGTAGAAGAAAATAATGTAATCAAAGTAAAAGAAAATCGTAAATTTCTTTTTAATGATTATCCAGAAGTAAAAGAAACGCTTAAGCAGAAATATGGAATGACATTTAATGATAAAAACAAATGGTATATAGGGAGATATGGAGAGAGGAATTTAAAAACTAAAAGAATTAAAGCAGAACCAAATAAAGATCTAGAAGTATTGGAATTAACTCTGATAAATTGTGTCAAAAAAATTAAGGAAGAAGAATTAAGGGAATCAATAATTCAATTGCTGCATGACCATCCAGTATTCTTTAGTGCTCCAGGTGCCAAGGTAAAGCATCATGACTACAGATTTGGTCTATTTGAACATACAGTACAAGTTCTAGAACTTTCCTTAAACATTTCTGAGATCATCGGAGTAAAGATAGATCAAGATTTATTAATAGCTGGAGCCGTTTTGCATGATATTGGAAAAATCAATTGTTATGAACAATTTGAGAATTATATCGATATAACTGATACTTTCTTAAACCAAGATCACATTATAAATGGGATAAAAATAGTTAGTCAAGAGATTCAATCCGAAAAACTAGATGATATATTACACATTATTGCTAGCCACCATTACTTAAAGGAATGGGGCTCTCCGGTAGAACCAAACTCGGTTGAAGCATGGATTATTCATTTTGCTGATAATATTTCTGCTAAAATTGGATAAAAATTTTAGAAAGAATGTAGACTCAATTTAACCCTTAGAAGATTATAATAATAACCTAATATAAGTAGTGAATCCGAATACGATGCTCAATATTATTCCTAAAAAAATTAAACTAATAGGTTTATATTTGGTGCGTAAAATATTCTTGTTATAAACCACCAAAAAAAATCCAAGAGATATTAATATTACTGAGATAAAGGACATTAGACCTATAAAAAAAATGAAGCTTATCGTTATATCATCATAGGGGAGAAGATCATTTAATGTATTTATTGAATTAAGGGCGTTTTCAACTTCAAATCCTCCAAGCCAAATCATGAATGGCGGTAGAGTAAAAGATTGACCGAACCACAGTAAAAGATATGGGATCACTTTAAATAAAAATAATATTGCTACCAACATAAGTATAATCGCGCTAATTCTTCCTCTCTTTCTTACAAAATCTAAATTCCTTCCATAAATTTTATGTTTATCTTCAACATTTTTTGCTCTTACTAATAAATATCCTCCTAAAACGAAGTAAAATAGGAATAAGATCAGGTTTCCATACTGAAATATATTATAACAAACAAAATTGAATCCCCTAAAAAAACCAGTCATACCCTCAAGAATCGATTCTACTATATCATCTATGATATTTGTTTGTCCAAGAAAAATCATTAAATTATTTCTAAATCAAATTATAAAAAATTGTATAATTTTAGTAGAACTTAGTTAATCCCAAGTTTAAGTTTTATTCTTCTTTTATCTTTTTCTACGAATTCTTTAAATTCTACATTATTATCATCGATATCCTCCCAAAATTCGTCGTATACTTCTTTAAGGCTTCTTTTTCCTGTATTTTTTTTAGTATTTTTTTCAGTATCGATTGGAGGAGGGCGTGAATCTCTATTATTTTTCCGTTTAGGGTTAAATTCGACGTAGTTTCCTTCAACAATTAGGTTTTCAAAGAGTTCCTCGTCATTTTCGTTAAATAGGTTTACGTTAGCTTTAGGTTTCAGAGATTTTTTAGCTTCAAATTCAAAATCTACTTTTTGATATCCACGAACGATAAAATTTTTGTCGACAAACGCTTGAAAGTGGTGGTCGCAAATTAATCCTTTAGGAATAGAAATTGTGGTTAATTGTTTTGCTTTGTTAATCACTGATTTTGGAAACTTCAATTCTTTATTAACTTTGCACACGGGACACGTAATTTTAACGTTTAAGTATTCATTTAACTCTTTTATCTGCGGATGAATGTTTTGGTCTAAAATTGCCATAGCTATTCAACACCCGAAGTAATTTTAAAAACTACAAATAAAAACTACTACATTTTTCAAATAATTTTCAAACAATTTTCAAAACTGTTCGAAAATAAGAAAGTTGAGCGTTAAAAGAGTAATATTTATTTATGTAAAGGATCAAATTTTTGATTCATATTTTCTTTTCCTAGCTCAAAATTGAATTCAAGGGTAGGAATTATTTTTGACTTGAATTTGAAATTATGGTTTCCTTCAGAAAATTTTTCTAAACCTTCCTCGTCAATTTTAATTAGTATATCTATCGTATCTCCTAAAGCTATCATTCTCCCAGCAAGCTTACCGCTCAATAGATCGTCAATTGTGAATCTTTCACCCTTATGATAAAGCTTGAAATGGTCTTTAAGTTTCTCTACGTCATAATTTTCCTTAGAGACATTGATCGGAATTTCGTCAAGATATATTTTACCATAATCTGATAGCTCGAATTTTTTGATATCAAAACTTTTGGTGCTAAATCCACCGATTTCAATTTCTTTTGGAATCAGAATTGGCATTATCAGGTTCAAAGCTTTAATTAGGAGGGCGTCTGCCTTTCCATTGTCAGTAGTATCTACCGTATATATAGATTTCTTAGGCGGAAAAACTTTTTTGATCAGTACTTTGAGAGCGGAAATATCAAAAGACATAATTATTCAGACAAATTTAGAGTTATATTTTTATCTTTGTTTTAAGTAATCATTATTCAATTAAAAATTTATGATACGATTAAGGTATTGTAATAATTTTTACACACTTTCTTTCATTCATAAGGTTAAACCCAGTTGATATTATTTTTTCTAAAGGTATAGTTTTTGTTATTAATTTGTCAACATCTATTACTTTGTTTGAAATTAGCTCGATTGCGTCTAAAAAATCTTCAGCATAACCAATATAAGATCCCATGATTTTCCTTTGATACCTTACAATATCGTTTGGTTTTATTATCGCTTCAGCTCGAGAGTCTTGCCCAAAACAAATCAATCGAGCACCAGGAGCCCATATTGTCGTTGCCATCTCAAAAGTATCAGTAATCCCTACGGCATCAATGATCACATCTGCTCCTTCACCATTGGTTATATTTTGAATTTCTTGTTTTACATCCTGCGTTTTAGGATTAATCCAATGATCAGCGCCAAGTTCTAATGCTTTCTGGCCACGCCATTGATCTATTTCAATACAAATTAATTTTTTTATTGGATGTTTTCTTATAACAGATTCGATAATTAAACCCATAGGCCCTGCTCCAATTATAACAACATTATCGGATTCCTTGACATCCGCAATATTATGACAATGAACCGCACATGATAATGGTTCAATTAAACTTGCAGCTATCAAATCAATAGAATCG
>DAOUUT010000211.1 GCA_030668025.1 Promethearchaeota archaeon | reverse complement strand
CCAAAGAATCGATCTTGCTGGCCGTGATATCACAACATACCTACAAAGATTACTCCGTCAAAAAGGGTATTCCTTTACAACTTCTGCAGAGAAAGAAATCGTAAGAGATATCAAAGAAAAACTCTGCTATGTAGCACTCGATCAAGAAAAAGAAATGATTCTCTAGAATAAAGTTGCTGGAATTGAGAAAAGCTACATGCTACCCGATGGAGAGACAATTAATGTAGGTGTTGAAAGATTTTTAGCACCTGAATGCTTCTTCAATCCATCAGTAATCGGGAAAGAGTTAGAACCTCTCGATGATGTAATTGTAGGTGCTATAACTGAATGTGATGTTGACCTTCGTAGAGATCTTTATGGTAATATTGTACTTTCTGGTGGCTCAACAATGTTCCCTGGAATTAAAGAACGCTTAACTAAAGAAGTTAAGGAACAGATCCCAGAGTCCGTTGATGTTAAAATCATTGCCCCTCCAGAGCGTATGTATTCCGTATGGATTGGCGGTTCAATCTTAAGCTCCTTGAAGACATTCCATCGTATGTGGGTCACACGGCGCGAGTACAAGGAGATGGGTCCTCAAGTAATTCACCGATGCTTCTAATGGGTTAAGGAAATCAACCCAAATAAAAAACTGACCTTTATTTTTTTATTACTTTTTTTACTTTTTTAACGCTTTATTGTATTCAATCCTTTGAAACCAAATTGTGAAAAATGTGGGTTACAAGACGCGAGTACAATGAGATGGGAATTAAAAAAAAATTATATTTTATATTTATAACCTTCCTATAATAATATATGACAAAAATTGCATTATTAGGACTTTAAAAAATAAGATTTAGACTATAAAGAAATCAGATTGCACATATTTAATCAAGAAGATGATATGATTAATGAATAGAATAGATACAGGTTTGAAAATAAGAAAAACAGTTAAAGATGAATTAAAAGAACAGGAAGATTCTTTTTCGGATAATGATCAAAAACAGCTATTAGAAACTATAAAGGATATATCAGAAATAATAAAGAAAAGAAAATATAGTATATCCAGCATTCATGATTTATTACTTTTAGGACGTTTTATACTAGATAGGGGTTTTAAAATTTACAATGCTAGTTTAACTTATTCTCAAAAAAAGAACTTAATTTCAGATTATTCTGAAGAAGAACGAGGAATTCCAATAGAAATTCCAAAAAAAAGGATTTTTAGATCTTTAAAAGAAAATGGGTATAATATTTTATTCTCAGGTGTATCTCTTAAATCAGATAAAATTCCACTACACACCATAATAGTCTTTAATAAAGAAAAAGGGGGTAAAGATTTCGAATTAAAAATTTACCCTGATGGAGTCTTATTTCCTCGTAATTCATGCTTATATTCTCTTACTTGGGTTTTAAATGAAATTCATAAGAAGAGTAGAGAGAACCTTGCAAAAAGAAAAGAATTTGAAAAGCAACTAGAATTACCATATCTTGAGCATGAAATGAAGAATAAGATGATTCAGTATGGTTCTGGTGAGAGTGGTGAAAAAATTATTGAAATTTCTGAGTATGATGGAAAAATTCTCGATTACCTTGGAGAATTATGTAATTGTACATTAAAATATTCATCAGATTTAAAATTTTGTAATTTTATAGTAAAGGATAAAGATGTTATTGGAATCTCGCTTCCACGTACTCAACTCATAGAGTTTCCAGCAATCTTACTAAATTTGGAACATCTTGAAAAATTAGATTTGAACACTAACGAAATAAATGTAATTCCAAAAGAAATAAAAAAATTAAAAAATCTACAAGAATTAAATTTATCGAGTAATAATATAGAAACCTTACCGGAATCGATTGGAAAATTAGAAAATATAGTGGAGTTAGAAATATCAGATAATCAACTTCGATCGCTACCACATTCACTAATAAATTTAAAATCCTTAAGGAAATTAAATTTAGCGAATAATAAATTTGAAGAAATACCTGAACCAATATACAGTTTAAATAATTTTGAAGAATTAAATTTCTGGAGTAATAACATAAAAAGAGTTCCAGAAAAAATCACTAATCTTAAGTCATTAAAATCTTTGACTTTTGGAAGTGGTTATATGACTAATATTCCTTATACTATTTGTATGTTAACTAGTCTTGAGCGATTATTTATAGATTGTAATGATTCTGCTAATCTTCCTGAAAATATTTCTGACCTCTATGGACTAAAATGGCTTACATTGATGGTAGACACATTATCAACATTTCCAGAATCGTTTGGAAAACTTAATGCCCTTGAAAACTTGACTCTACATTCAGGGAAAGGTACTAAACTTCCTATTCAACTTCTTGAGCTAGAATCACTTAAGATGATTACTTTTATGGGAGAAGTTTCTAATGTGATCATTCATGGGTTTGAAAATGATTGCTTAACAGAAGATATACTAGATGAATTATGTCAAAATGGAGTGGGATTATATATTCCATAGCAATTTTATTCTATAATCCTGAATTTTGACTTTTATCATAAAGGGAAATCTCATCGTTATTGAAAAGACCTAAGAAATCTTCGCATATTAACCAGCTTACAAAATCTGGATTTCCTTCTTTAAAAATGCTAGCAATTTCGTTCTTTAGCAATTTATATATTTTGAAATTTACTTTTTTATTTAATTTTTTAAAAAGATCGACAACTAATTCAGGTTCTTCAGAGTAGATCACATTTTCCTTTAAAAATTCATCTTGAAATATCTCTAAGATGAAATCTTCGGGCAATTTATGCTTGTCACTTTCCCAAATTAGCTCTTTAATTTTATCGGTGCTTTTATTCTTAATCAACGACTTGAAATAATCAATATTCATAGTAGTATATTCATGGTAATAAATTGATGGCAGTCTTCTGAAGGATTAATCTTTTTTCAATTGAGTAGACTCTACTCTTGACAAGGGCTTTCTTAACAGGATTTTCAAATAAATCTTTTCGAATTTTTTCTTTTTATGCACTTGGAGAATTTCAAAATAATTCAACCCCCTTTACAGGTATTTTCTCGGTTTAAGTCAACTATATCTGTTACCCCAAACTTGTCAAATTTAGCGTATAATTTTTCCAAGCCGTTTTTTTCTAAAAAATCCATTTCCTCGTGGTAGAGCGGAACTAACTGAAAGAAACAAATCGCTTTTTGAGGGTTAACCTTGAGCATGTTAAACTCAACGGGAACGTCAATCGTGCTCGGATACTTAATTAAAAACCCTGATAACTCCGTATTTTTTGCGAACGGCTCGTCGTTGTCGATAACTTGACCATTCCAAAAAAATGTACGGTTATCGTGAACTGATCGGGGGAGCAAAAATAAGTTCTGGAACACCCAAGCGTAATCGTCTTGTTTCAGTACTTCCATAGGATACGGCCAATCAGAAGGTAATTTGATGTAAAGCTCGCCGTATTGGAAAATTCTTAATTTTGGGGGCATACTCATGCCATAGTCGCTCATACCGGATGTGGCCATTACGCCGTAATTTCTCTTATCGTTCGGCGGAAGGATATAGATGTCAATGTGATATTTATCGCCCCTGTGGTCGTCAAGTATTTTATCTACCCCTCCCAAGTGAGTTTCGAGGTGTTGTTCGATAAGTTTTCGCTGTTGACCTATTTCAGATTTCTGACCTTTAAATAAATTTCCACTTTGAAGCCTATTGTAAGTTTCCTTCGAAACCCAGCAATGCGTTTTAGGATCGTCATTTTTCTCGTTTCCATCCATATGAATGTAGACCATATTATCTTGATCAAGTGGTGTAAACGCAATCGTGTCAAAACCAAGTTGTTTTGCGAATTTTTCCGCTCTAATTTTTGGGTTTTCAAAATTAAGCTTGACAGGTCGTCGATGTGATAAAGGGTCTGCTTGACGGTACTTTTTCCTATTTACCTTTTGATAAATTCCATAAACTAGAGCTCCCAAAGCGACAGGGATTGATATAAAAAAGGGATTTCTAATATCGTAATTTGGAACTAGGTATATTCCTGCTACTACTAAAAGTATTATTATTATTATTAATACTACAGGAACCAAATTAATAGTTTTATCTTCTTTTGGAATAATTTTTCACCTGGAATATAATTTCTGTAAAATTACTTATTTGTCCGAAATACAGTAAGAGTTACTACCTATTTGTATTTAAACATTTAACTTTTCATTAAATTTTGAGTTTTATTTAGAACCTCTTCTAAAGGTGTTGTTACTGAATAAAATCCGTATATTTCATAATTTTTAACCAAAATCTATTATTAACAGTAAATTGGATATTTTAGATTCAAAAAAAAATATAAGTAGAAAATAAATTTAATGTTGATTTAAATTAAAATGTATAAAGAAAGAAAACGAAATCTAAATACAATTTATTATGTAATATTATTATTATCTATTGGAGCGCAAATTTCATGCCTGAAAGTAGCATTATTTTAAACGACCTTAACAAGGTTTTTATACCTTGTCGAACGGTTTTAGAAATGGAAGCATTAACATCTTTGTTTTTAGAATATTACAACTACAATTTGATCAAAGAGGTTCCCAAAAGTCAACCATCAAGCCAAAAAATAAAAGAAATTTTTCAAATTTTAGAATGCAAACCTCTTGAGAGGATTATTGAATATTTTATCGATGTAGTTGTGCATAAACTCAAACCGATCGTGATGTATGCTAGGGACCATCAAGATCGATTTAGAATGGGAAATGTAGTGGCTTACACTAAAACGCGCGCGTGTCTCTATCTAGCACTGCATAGATTTAAGTTAAAATTTTTGATCATAAATCATTTCATGAAGACATTTAAAGAAAATAAATTTAAATTAAATTTACCGAATGAACAAGAGGGTTTAGGAGCTCACACTTTTATGGCTTCTTTCTATAAGGGTTACACTCATAAGAATAAAATGAATTTAAGATTAATGCTTTCATCAAAAAGAGTTTCAGAGAGAGTTAATAAATTAATAGATCTTAAGGACATTGTAACTAACGAGGATATTATTTACGCAATAACTTTTAAAAAGTTTTTAGATGACAAGAATCGAATAAAATTTATTATGAGAGAAATCAAAGCTTCACTATTCGTATGCAAAGTCATGTTCGCACAAATGGATGTTCTTAACCCTTTTACAGTTGGTAAAGAAACTATGATCGATGCTGAAGAAATTATGTTAAGCCAAGATTTTATACCAGTACTAATACCTGCGATTTCAAATTGTTATTTAGGGAATAATCCGGCTCAACTTGAAGATTTATTTCGAGCTTATGAATTTATGATGAATAGAGTATTGGAAGGACTTAATTATGCCATAGAAATCGCTTCAGGAGGCCAAATAATTCTCGATTTAGACGATACAATATACAATTCAGGAAACATCTTCGAGTTTTAATTAATACGCTGAAACTTACGCGATAGAAGAAGATAAAAAAAGTAAAAAATTGAACTTAATTCATATATCTTATTTTCGCTCTTTTAAAGCCTTTGCATATCTCTCGTATTTCCTTTTGCCAAAACCTATTACTTTAGCTAACATCTCTGACTTTTTGACGGATGTGTTAAATTCGTTTGGCTCTTTAATATAACCTTCTTTTAAAGCATTGTTGTAAATTTCTTTGCCAATTTTTGTTCTTATCACCGTCGTAGTAAAACCATCTTGCGACCCTAAACCCCCAAATGATATGTCTGCGTAAACATTGGAAAAGTCTCGGCAAGCGTAGCAAGCTGCTCTAGTAATTCCTCCCAATTCATTAAAATCGATGTGGATAGATTTCTGATTTTGAAGCGTTAATATAAGTTCTTCTTTGATATTCATTTTTTCAACTTCGCTAAACGAGAAGTTAAATTTTTCTTCCAATTCTTTTTGTCCTTCAGTACTAAAAGAAAAATTAAAATTGCAAAATAGCCCTAAAGTATATTTTATTATGTGTGCAGGTAGAATACTTAATTCTTGCATTTTCCTAATAGACATAATTTGGCAAGGAGTACCAACGACCGCAATGTTCATCATATCCGAGCTAACGACTTTTTTTAATTTAGTTATTGTAGGAATGAAAGTATTATAGTTTTCTAAACCAACAACGCCTTGAGATAAATCAAAATGAGATCCTGCGGCTTCAATTAATTCTTCTTTAGTTGTCGCAAAGAAGGGTATTCGGTTAAACGGTCCTTCCTTTTTAGAAACTATAGCTCCGTTTATTAAGTTATGATCTAATAAATAGCTAAGGATGGCAGTTACTACACCTCCATCAGTCGCATTCTTTAGAATATCTTTCGAATTAGCCTGACTTGAAGTTATTTTAGCCCAATTACCTATTGATACTTTGTAATTGTATCTATCATTTAACTCATTATCCAATACATGAGTTTGAGGGCAAATTAAATAACAAATACCACATTTTAAGCAATTGTCTTTATTATAATATCTAGGGGGCCCGGATTCAGACATCTCAATTGCTTTTAGCTCGTGTGCTGAGCAAAAACTCACGCATCCTCCACATTCTCCACAGATTCCAAGTTCGTGAACATCTTTTATTAAATCATCAAAAGATTTTGGTAAAACTTCGTCAACCATTTTTTAACCTACCTTTTTTTT
>DAOUUT010000073.1 GCA_030668025.1 Promethearchaeota archaeon | reverse complement strand
TGGATCGATTCCGCAGTAGAAATGGCTTTAAACAAATGAGCTATCTCTGGAAAAGCTTCATTTAGAGCCTTCTCGGCAAATAGCTCATATTTTCTTTTAGCATTGCTTTCTCCTATTATAGCTTCTTTTAAATTTTCAATAACAATAGAGATAAAAAACACCTTATTATTAATTTTTAAAAATTAAGTAAAAAGAAGTCATAACCTAATTATTAACTTATTTATTTTTCTATCTTTCATTAAATTGTCAATAATCATAAAGAGAGAACCAAGTTTATAATCATCAGAGCCAAGAACCGTGTTTCTTGATCTTTTTGAGTTCTTGGATTCGTTGGAAGGAAAGAAGTTATCTGTGAGCATTGGTATAAAAACTACATCCAATTCAAGACTTTAACTTTACATCTCCCATTAGTTTTTGCAAAAAAAAGTGTTGTTTTAAATTTTTTAAGATTTAATTGCCTAAACAATTATAAAATTCTTTTAGTCATCTTTATTCGTAAATCTAAGCATATTATTTCTCGGTTCGTATAAAGTTCCTTCCTTTATTAACTCCTCAAGAGCGTCTTTGATCCATTTTTCATCTAAATCTTCTTCGAGTTCGAGAATTTGAATAATATTATTCCTCTCTAATGCTTTCCAATTACCATCTTCAAAAATTTCTTTTAGTCTAGTAAGCATTTTTTCGAGTTTAGTTATAGAACTTCTAGATTGTCCAACTAAAATTCGATCCATATCAATTTTTCCCGTCGATTCGTCATATCCGGTGTCTTTTAAAAACCTTTTAAACAATTTAATAACATCTTCTACATCGCTTTTGATTACTTTATCCCTTAAAGCCATTTTTGCATATGCTTCGGATAATCGTACGAGTGCATCTAAGTTTCTCGCTAGAATGGAGACTATTGAGTCTTCACTATCATATTGCCCTCGTAGTTTTAAATAAAATTCCTTTATTTGTTCCTTTGCTTCTTCAGTTAAAACGGGGTGACAAGTTCTTCTAGCATGTTTAATATATTTTTTTAGGAGATCACCGGGAATAGGTGCTATATTTCCTGTTTTGTTATCAAGACTGTCATTTAGTTCTAGCATCGAATTCTGTAAAATAAATTCGGCCATTTGGGCATCCTCAGCGGGATCTGGTCTATCTATAACAATAAATATCAAATCAAAACGAGACAAGAGAGAAGGAGGTAGATGTATATTTTGTGTGGGCGTTTTATATCTATCGTATCTTCCAGAACGTGGATTTGCTGCTGCAATAATTGCTGTTTGGGCTTTTAAAGTAGCAACTATCCCTGCTTTAGCTATACTCACAGTTTGTTGTTCCATTGCTTCGTGCAATGCAGATCTATCTAAAGTATCCATTTTGTCAAACTCGTCTATTGCCGCTACACCTCCGTTTGCTAACACGATAGCTCCTGCTTCAAGGTTCATTTGGCCTGTATCCGTGTCTTTAATAACTGCCGCCGTTAAACCGACAGCTGAAGAACCTTTGCCAGATGTATATAGCCCGCGAGGTGACACTTCAATAGCGCTTTTTAGTATTTCCGATTTACCGGTCCCGGGATCGCCAACGAATAGAAGATGAATATCACCTCGTTTATAGCCGCCTCCTGGCCTTTTCTTTCTTGTACCTCCAAAAAGGGTTAAAGCAGTAGCCAATTTAAGTTCTTCTCTTCCATAAATTACGGGTGAAATAGATCTGGCAATTTTCTTTTGTATCATAGGTTCTTTAGATAACTTTTCAATTTCCTTTTTATCTTCTTTGGTAAGTTCGATAAAACCTTCGCTTTTATCTTCAGGATCGATATAATTTACATCGACAAATGTTTTGAATAGCGTACTATTTATGCCTTTTGTAGATTGGGCTAATACGGATTTATAGGATCCCATTAATTTTACTCTATCACCTGGTTTTACGATATCAACTAAATCGTGGGTTAAAATTGCTTGAACTGATCTAGGAATTCTGCCAGGTGGCAAATCTTCCGGAATTTCTTGGATCATTATACTTTGCCAATCAATAAATTCTGAATTTTTTGAAACAAGCCGAAAATCTGATTGAGTTTTAGCTTTACACCTTGGGTTAACACAAAAGTTAGGCCAATTTATTTTAGAACTAAGCTGAAGTACTTCAAATTGTGTTTTGCAGGTCATGCATTCAAATGATGCTTCTATTAATTTCGGTCGTATCGTTGAGATCCTAACGAGGATTCCTTTAGTCCAGATAAGGTTGTCAATATCTTTTGCTCTTAACCCTCTCAAAGAGATGAGTAAAGGGCTCTTATCGTCTTTGGTTGTTATTCTTACAAAGTAATTTTTATCAGATAATTTACTTCCTTGAAACTTTAATATGTTTGTAAAAGCTTCTGTTGCGTTTTCTAAAAGAGTTTCGGGATCTTGTCTCAATAGTTCGGCAATTTGAGAGTCGAAGGCTAACAAATCCTCATAAAATATTATTAAAGTGTTACCACCCTTAGAAAATATATCGTTTATTTTGTCTTGATACTTATATACTCCAGGTTTATCTTCAAATAATCTGTAAAAATCTTCAAAACGTAAAGTTTTATGAATAGGTACACTGGGACGGGATATTGGCGTTGTCAAACAGATTCACCTTTAAAATAATAGTAATATACCAAAGTTATTTTTGGTGATATTTTAATTTGATATATTAACGATTTAAGCTTATTAAACTGCAAATAAAATTTGTCGGAAAAAAATCATGGGAGAGAATTGGTTTAGTGATATACTCCATGTGGTTTTTCATAGCCCCAAAAGAAAGATTAACTTTCTCTCAATTTTGTTAGCATTTCGCATATTATGGGGTCTTGCGACATCTCACATCGAATTTTTAATAGCGATATTACTCTTTTCTTAATTTTTTCATCTTCATATCTAATAGTGCGTCCTAGTATTATTGCGATCGATTGTTGTGTTTGAATTGAATATTCATCGCTTAAACTTTTCAATAATTTAGAAAGTACTTTAGAAATACCAATTTCTTGTATAATTTTAACCATAACATCTATAGTAGTGTTTCTTACATCCCCGCTTTCATCACCTAATAGTGAAATTACGCTATTAAAGATTCTATCAATATTTTCAAAGCTGTATATTTTTAATAAATTAGCTGCGCCCTCTCTAACCTTGGAGTCTTTATTTAATAAATTCTCTGAAACTTTTTCGAAGGGGATTTGAGTTTCCGTAATTCCTTCTACTGATGAAAGAACATTCATGGAAGAACGACGAACCCAACTTTTATCGTCGTCTAATAAAGAAACAAGTTTTTCAATAATTGTCTCCTTATTATCGACAGCTTTAAAAATCTTTCCCAAACTTGCTACGGCGGCATCCCTAACTATCCACTCTTTGTCAACTAAAGCTTTATTTATCAAAGCATCAGCAGTAGCGAAAGAGAGTTTCTGACCAATGTATCCTAATATTTTAACGCTTGTTTCTCTTATAAATGAATCTTCATCTGAAAGAAAATTTATAGTAAGGCGCACCGGAATAAGATCTGGTAATTGTTTTGATATTTCTAACGTTGATTTAGTTAAAATTATTCTTATAGATGTGTCCTGTTCTGTTATTGACTGCAATAAATCAGTCATTACCGGTTGTAATGCTAAAGGATTAATTTTTGAAATTTTTAAAATTAATTGGGATACTTCCTTCTTAATTTTTTTATCATTTCCACTTCGAATTAAGGATATTATTGATTTAATATCGATTTTATCCATATAATCTTCTATTAAACCATCCAAAGAAGCAATGACATTTAATTTTATATCTTTATCATCGGAACCTAAATGATTAATTAATCTATGTATTATTTCCTTAGGATTTTGTTTAGCAACTTTAGTTATTGTTCTAGAAATTACACCTTTTGAGATATATTTTGATTCGTCCTTAGTTCTTATTAACCTATCTAAAACTAACGTTGGGTTTTTTTCATAATTCTCAACGATAATATTTGAGATTCTTTCTTTTAAATCAAAATCTTCAAATTTTATAAAAATCAAGAAAGTGGTTAAGATTTTTTCTGGATTTTTATCCCAAAGTTTACCAAGGAGAGTTAACACGCTGTTTAAAGATTCTATATTTTCGGAGTCGATTTTACTGATAATCTTATCTATATCAATGGAGTCAGGTTCTTCACTATAATACTTTACTATAGCTGAAACAGATGTTTTCCTAACATTTATATCTGAATCAACTAATCCTTCAAAAATGGTCGAAATAGGAATATTAAATTTTCTGAAATTCCCCAATTTAGAAATAACTTCAAATATAGATGCTCTAACAGAGCTTGTAGGGTCTCTCATAAAGGGAATTATTTTATTAATAATTTCGGAGTCAATCTTTTCAATATCTATATTCTTTATATTTTTAATGGCTGCGGCTCTAATTTCTTTATTGGTATGATTTAATTTATCTAAAAATGTTTCAATAGGAATATTGAGCGAAGATTCTGATAAAAGGGTAAGAATTTCCACTTGGATAGCGCTGTTTGGATCGTTTAATAATTTTTTCAAATCAAAATTTCGTACTACTTCTTTTTCTTTTTGAGCAATTCTTATCAAGATTTTTAATCCTAATAACTTTAATCTCCACTCTGAATCATTTACTAAATTATAAATAACATTTATAGGAATTAGTTTAATTAAAGCAAAATCAGAATCTATTAAGGATTTTGCAATAGGAATACTTTTGTCGTAATTTGGAGATTCTAAAGACTCTATAATCCAAGAAAATACCATGTTTGGAACGTCCTTCTCTAATTTAGTCAAAATTGTGTATGAGATCTTTCTTGAATTCGAGTTTGAGTCGCATACTCCGTCTAACAAAGAATTTTTAAATTTCCAATCGTTTAAGGAGATTTCTGACTTCAAAGGAATCCTTTCAAACATCATCAAGAGCGTGCTTTCTGCGTGTTCTCTTAGTATAGGATCAGAATGTTTGATAAAGTTAAATAGTGGAATGGGATCAAAGGTTTGACCATACTCCGTAATTTTTGAATATTTAAGATTTTTAGTAAACTCATTTTTTTTTGATAAGAAGTAATAAGATGTAAATGTGATCATACAAATTTCTTCGATTACTGCCGCCCAAGCAAAATTAGTAAAATTTGGAATAATCTCTTGCGTGATAATCGAATAACTTAAAGTCACCGATAATTTATCGATATTCACTATTAAAAAATTTACTAAAACATTGAGGCCAATAGCGGCCATTAAATAGGCAGCGAAGTAAATATCGATGCCGCGATATTTAATCTTACGACCCCAAAATCGCGTAAAGTATCCAATTATGCCAAACAATAGAGTAACAAACACAAAATAGGAGGTCATCGTAGATATTGCTAGCGATCCAGAAAAGAAGAATACTATCGTTTGAAACATAGAAATCCAGGCCCACACAAAAACGAACAACATTAAACCGAATAAGATATACGATTTAGGATTTGATATAAATTGTTTCATACCTCTTTTGCTATCTTCAAAATTTAAAAACGAAGATCGTTTAATTTCAGGGATATGAACGAACTCGTTTGTTATCCCAGCTACATAACCTTTCGAGCCATAAAATGTTAAAATCATAAGGGGGTAGGCAAGTAACCAAGAAACCCAGATTACTAAAAAAGGTAACCCCGTAAGAGAAAGTAAAATTGGAGGGATAATAAAGAGTAAATAAAGAAGAATTGCAATAATTACAGAAATAATCTTGTTTTTTGATAAATGAATAATTTTATTCCCAATAAATTTATGAAATGGAGTTAGCCCCTCGTCAGATTCTGAACTTAAAGCAATAAATAAGAAATCTATAAGAGGGTATATAGAAATATACATCAAACAAAACGTAAATGGGATAAGTAAAGAAAGAGGACTAATATCTGGGGGCGTTAATACGCTTCCTTGCCAAAAGTCAGGAGTGTTTATGGCAAATATAAAAGCCATCGCAATTACGACCATAACCCCCATGCTAAAGACAAATCCGTAAATTAAGCACTGAAGGCGATCCTTATTGTTAAACTCCCCTTTTTTAACTAAACTAACTTGTTTGTAGATTATTATGAACCCAATAATGAAAAAAATTATAAAAAGGAGAAAAAGGATAATTTCTGTAAGCATTATTAATAATTTAATACATTTATATTTCTGTTGTTTACATATATTTAATATAAAAAGGAATTGAATGTTATTAAATTAGCTTTATTGTGGTGTGAAATTTGGAAAAAATTGAATTTCAATTAAAGGATTCGTTAAATCGGGTAAATTATATCTTTAAAAACGAGGAAATAACTACAGAATGTATAAAATCTTACGACGGTGCTTCAATATTAGGAGAAGCGTTCGGACCGTTCGAAAAAAGTAAAAAATACAGACTAAAGTATTTTATAGCCCTCCCTTTTATAGAAAATAATATTATGAAGATTTCATCAAGCGAAAAGTGCGATAACGTCGACGTTCAAAGATACGCTATAAGTGAACGGGACGATCAGAGATTAATCCAACGAGACAATCGTCATTTTTTAAATAAAATAAAAGAATTTAAAACATTCATAGAAAAAGATGTATATGATAAAAATAAACCTAAGGTAGGTTTAGACCGATTTAACTCTTTTACCATAAATATTATTGATAGTAGGTTGTCAAAAATGCTAAGATTAGCGAGATCAGAATTATCTTTAGATGATGAGCGTAAGTTAACTAACTCTGAAAAGTTGCTCTATAGAAAGCTAAGTGAGCTTATTAAAGTGTGGAGATCGTTCTTTTTAAGTTTTGAATAAATTATATAATAATTAACTTTTATTTGTTTGAATTTTACATTAAAATTTGATTTCTTTTGAACCGTATTTCTTAAAATAATTTTTAATATGACTTTTTATAGTCTCATTTGGGTTTAGATTTGGCAATAAATCGAAAGCATTGCTCATAGCAAAATATTGAATATTTTTTTGCTTGATAGCTTCTTCGACAGTTCTTCCATCGGCTCTTAATTCATTTCTGTTTGTTAATCCGATAGCGGCTATTATATTTACATTAAAATCAAGCAAATTATCAATTGCTTTAAGTAAAGATCCTCCAGTAGTTGTAGTATCTTCCACGACTATCACTCTTCCTTTAGGAATTCCTAAAAAGTATTTATCTTTAGGGTCTCCGTGTTCTTTTGGTTTTGCTCTTCCCATAGTAAGAATATATTTACCGGGTGTTAGATTAATATCTCTAATTGCCCATTTGTATTGAGTTAATACGCCTAGCTTTGTAGCACCTTCTGGAACGCCATAAAAACAGTCTGGTTTAAGATTTAGATGCTTAACATATGAAATAAGAAAATCAGTCAAAATATCAAATAGAAACACATCTTCAGCTATATTTCTCCAATTTATGTACCAGTATGATTTTCTTCCGGATTTTAAAGTTATCGGCTCGTCAAAAAATCCTATTACATTGTTTTGGATGATAAATTTGTTAAACTCTTTTTTTTCTAATTCCCAACTCATAAAAAATCAAACTACTCTTTTAAAATCAAATATTCTTTTCGAGCGTTAGCGTACTCTTCTCCACTTATCTTTCCGGCTAAGAAGTCTTTTTCTCTTTCTTGCATAATTTTTCTTTTCTCAGCTAATCTCTTTCTTCTATCTGCTTTATTAAAACTTTCCAAAATTGAGTTACTAAGTTTTCTTAATTCCTTCTTATTCTTTTTTACCAGTTTCTCTACGTATGGCTTTATTGGTTTAACCAAATCAATTTTCTTTTTAGCTAATTCATCAATTCTAACGAGCGCTTTATTTGTTTCTTCAAAATTATCGCCATCAAGAACTTTAATTAGCCCTGGAATAGCAACATCTTTAAGAACTTCGTCAAGATATTGCTCAATATCTTTTTTTAATTTTGAATCTTCGTAAGTATTTAATTGATTATTACGTATGTACTCAATAAAAATAAGAGGTAATTCTATTGGCCACTCTTTCATTTTTTTTTTGTCTATTAGTTGTACTATCCCACCATCTTTTTTGTAAAAAATTTTCATTATATCCAATCCCCTGTAGATAATTTTTCAGGTATGTATTCATCTGTCAAGAATTCAAATCCAAAAGCGGAAAGTGCTTGAATTTCTGCTTTTACCTTCAATTTCAAAGCTAATTTGAGATCTGTTTCCCATTCTTTATTTTTTTTAACAAAACCTTCATTTAATAACTCTTTAGTCCTTTTAATATCTGTTTGATTCATTGGAATTCTACAATCATTTGGAATTTTATATTTTTCCAAATCTCTGGTGAGTACACCTAGGAGTTTTATATCTGGAGTAGCTAAAAATGGCGACTCGTAACTTAAACGTTTAGATCCTCGTAAATAAACAGAATGAATATAATGTCCATACGGATCGCTGTCAACTAACGAAAAGACAGGTAATTTGAGTTCCTTACTAATTCTCCTTAAGAACATTCGGGTAGCGATGTCAGCAGCTCCCTTCGCTGTCAAAATTATACAAGGGTATTTTCTCCAAAATCTTGCCTCCGCTAATCTTATCATCGCAGCATCTTTTTCTAAAACCAAAATAAATTCCGCATCGGATTCAATTATTTCAATATTATCAAGCATGGGACTAATCGTCCAACCTCCGCTCCCTAATCCCTCTAAATCAATAATATCATTTTTATCCCTAATTCGAAGGCGCCCTATACATGACCCTTTAGCTGAAGCAACTATATGTGTTGAATTTCTCGTTGTATAGAGCATTGTAGCGACATCTTCAATACATTTATCACTATTTTTTTGATCCCCAAACAATTGAACTGCTGAATAATAGATTTCTCTTTTTGTAGCGTGAAGGTCTTTAAGAAGTAATTCGTTAATTTTCTCAAGCACTTTCATTAATCTAGTAATATCAGCAACGCTAGCAAGCGAATGAAATTGTTTTTCCATTATTTGTTGTCCTAACAGCAATAAATCATTTTTTTCGTCCCAAATAATATTTGCACTCGTTCTTGAAGGTAAGCGAATGGTGGGTCTTCCTGTTTCATGAATCATTTCAATAAGGGAATCTGTTAAATTTTTTATCCGGTTTAAGGTTAATTCCCTATCTAATTCATCAATTTTAACTGTATGTTCGGGTAACTTGATTTGTTTTTCTTCATTTTCAAGACCCTTTTTTAAAGATTGTTGAAATAGTTTTTTTGTTGCACTTATATCCCATTTTTCCTGTTTTATCTTACTTGACACTTATATCACTTCATTTTAACTTCCAATTTTTTTTATTTTTTATAGTAGAGACAACAATACTATTTTTGCGCTCTAACTCCTTTAATTTTATTTGTAAGAAGCGTGCATCCATCATTTCTTTTATTTTCATTTTAAAAATTAAAGAAGTAATCGGTTGCCATTTATTAGACAAAGCGTCCAATATTTTCTCTGTTGTAATTATCGGCAATTCGATTTGAGTAGGTTCAGGTTTAGGCGCTGGAGCACGAACCAAGGGTTTCTTTATAGCGATAGGTTGAGTCTTCTCCTCACCCCCGACTAACCGCAATTGTTTTCTTTTTTCTTTTACGACGCTTGTAATTACGGGTTTGAGTTTTAAGGGTTCTTTTCTTTCCTTTAATGAAGGAGTTATTACTTCTGGCTTTTCTTTTGTATGTAATTCTTGAATTTTTTTAATAATTTCTGATTTTTGCACAGTTGAAGATTTAGCTATTAAGATATTATTTTCAATGCAATACTCTTTGAGTTCATTAACGGTCCAGTTCCTAAGAGTTCTTTCTGAAAGAATTTCTTTTCTTGGTTCTGCCTTCTTGGGGATATGTTCTTTCTTATCAATTTTTTTCTCCCATTCAACGACTGTTTTCTTCTGTTTTTCTTTTTCAATTTCTTCCTTTTTAATTTTTGGCTCTATCTCTTTAGAAATACTAGGTATTTTTTTTACGCCTATAGCATCTTTCATTAACGTTTCTAATTCTGTTTCTGAAATTTTATCTTTATATTTTCCATCACTCTGCATAGCGATGTTATAGAGGCTTTTGACGAAGATTGGAATGTATTTTTCAATTAAACCAGCCCTTCTTTCTATTTTTCGAATATTCGATCTTCTATTAAGATATATTCTCAACCGTCTTCCAATAGCTTCAAGACAATATTTAATTTCTTTTAGAAGTTCGTCGTCTTCAGCCAAAGCATTTTTACTCTGGCTCTTAAACATCAAGTGAACGTAAGGGCCAGAAATATTTATCAATAATTTTATTGGGCCTTTAGGTAAATTATTATCATATGTTTCTAATTTATAATTCTTCCAATTAACTGATTGAACGGCTTTCGTAATTGCACAATCCGCAGAATCTCTTAATTTTGGCGTTCTATTAATAAATCTTGATAGAACATCTCTAGAACGTTTAGGTGTATCAAGTTTTTTAGGATCATTACAATAAGCCAAAACAGCTTCAACAGCATATGCTAAGCCCTTACCACTTGTTGGAGCTCTTGTTTCTGCAGAAACAAAATCGTCGTCCTTAGTGTAACTTTCAATAAAATATTCAAATATTTCTTGATATGAATCTTTTTGCACTTCTTCAGAGGATTTCAAATTTTTTTGGATTGTTTCTCTTAATTTTTCCAGTTCGACGGAGTGTTCTTTAATATCAATACTAGCTAATATTTTTGAGTTAAAAATCTTAACCTCTTCGGAATTTACATCAATTTTTTCTAAAAATTCGTCCTTTCCGGTGGGATAATTTTTAGCGTTCTCTTTTATTATTTCATCCCGCAATATATCGATTGAATCTTTTATATCATCTATAGGATCATCAAAATCATCAATATTTTCAGATATTTTTAACCCAATTTCTTTTATTAATGTATTTTCTAATATGATATCACCTACAGGAATTGCTGTGTCTGTTGGGGGGGCCATGTATTTAACTGATTTGAATGCGTGAAAGAGAGAATTGAATTGCACATTAGTTAACTCAGAAGGTTTAACTTTTGAAATTTGAACTTCTTTTACTAGATCTTCAAATTCACTTCTATTTTTTAATTTTTTTACTTCTTTTAACCCTATAGAAGTATTGAAAATTGTATTTAACTCATTTTTTATTTTTTCTTTTTTTTGTGAATTGTTCTCTATTTGTTTTAATAAGATACTAATCTCTTTTTCGATATTTTTCAAATCTTTTTTCGTTTCAGATTTATCAATACGACGTCTATGTTTTGTTATTTCTCTAAGTATCATGTCTAAATCTTTATTATATTGGTTATATGTTTTAATAAGTTCCCAATATTTAGCCTTCAGCTCTTCAGAATCAACTTGATAAATGATTAATTTATCTCTTGGTTTCGTAGAACGCCCAAATATTCTCTTTTCAAATTTAAGGATATTAATAGTATCGGTATTTTTCTCTAATTTGTTTACAAATCCATTATTAAGAATTAATAAAGATAAATTATCCTGTAAGTTTCTTTCTGCGATCTTCAGAATTTCTTTAGCTAATTTGGAACTTATTCTTACAAAACTATCTTGTAAAAAAGCTGAAACAGTAAGATTTTCTGATTTTATTAAAAGATCTTGTAAATCACCAATATTAGTAGATAAAGGGTGTGGTTTTGCATATTTTGGCTGTTTAGGAAAACTCGAAACTATTCTCCTGTAAATCCATTCTTTACCATAAGGATCAATAAAAATAATAGTTACGTGCGGATTCATTAAAGCAGTTTCTCTAATATATATATCCACATAACCTCTAACATATTTTACGTTTAAGTAATTCAACTTAATATATGTCCCGTGTAAGAATGGGCTGTCCACCTCCGTTGGGCGCACTAAATATCTTTTTTCATTTTTTGAAGTTGTAAAAAATTCTGACACAGTAGCATAAATAGTATCTTTAGACTTTGAAACCGCAACAACAGGTTTGCCAGTCGTGTTTTGGGCATCACTAAACGCACTTGGAGCGCCAAACCCTTGACTTCCACGAGTTTGCTTTAATTCTAGACTTTTTGAAGAAGCTAGATATTTTCCAAACTTACCTAGATCTCTTCTGGCCATTCCAATACCATTATCAAACATTTCAAAAGTGTAACTCATGATATTTTTTTGCGATAATTCAGAAGTTAAAAAGGCAGCGGCTTCAGATTCGCGGAGTCGGATTATTACAATTGGCTCGATATCAATAATTGGTTCTACAGGTTTGATGATTTCATTCATGTCTTCAATAATCCTTTTCACTTCTTCTTCAACCTCTAATTCTTCTTTATCGATAATTTCTCCAGATTCTTCTTCTTTATCTCTATCATCATCTTCAACATCTTCAGCATCAGAAGATATTGTAGGGACTATACCAACTTCCTGCATCAATGCATATTTAGCTTCTTTATTTAATGGCCGTTCCACTTCATCTTTTTTTGCTTCTTGAAGGATGGATAAATTTTCTAAAGATAATTCTTGATCAAGAGAGAATTGGATTTTCGAATCTTTATCTTTTATTTCATTCCATTGGAAATCTTCAATAGCATCTAAACTGTTGTCTAAAAATTCTGAAATGTATTGCATATGTTTATAATAACCCATTGAGAAGCCTACAAGTTGTCCTCTCTTCCTCATGAACCCTGCAATTGTGCCTTGTTTTATTCTACCTTCATCCTCAGAGGAAATTTGAATCACATCTTTTCTTATTTTTATTTTTAATATCTACATATTTATATGAAAATTTATAAATATATCAATTAGGAATATATAAAATAACCTAATTCTTTACTATTCAATCATTTTGAACAGAAATTGAATTAGTATTTAAATTTTTTCTTTAGTTGGAAAAATTTAAAAAGAAGGAGTATTTTATTTTGAAATTTCTCTGATTCGGTAATTTTCTAAGGCTACATCAATTATTTTAGAAGCTACATATCTTTTAGTATGTTTTTCAATATGAGTTATGTGTTTTTCTTTATTTATTATGTATACTTCATTATCTTTGCTGTTGAACCCTATATCGTCTCGACCCACATCATTAGCAACTATTAAATCTGACTCAGATTTTAAAAGTCTATCATAAGCACGATCAATTAGCTCAGTTCGAGAAACATTTGTCTCCGCTTTAAATGCGATAATAAAAAGTTTGTAATCTTTCCTTCTTGCTATATCTAATATCTTAGGTGTTAATTTCATATTTACATTTAATTCCTTTATGTTGTCTGACGAGATTTTTCCTTCAATAAGGTCCACTGGCTTATAGTCGCTAATTGCTGCTGCTGAAATAAAGAAATCGTAATTTATATTTGAAATTTCATCCTTTATGACTTTAATAAAATCGTCTGCCGATTCCACATGATTGGTTTTGATGTACTCTGGAATCTTCACCATACATTCACCAGCAACTAATAATACGTCCGCACCTCTAGCAGAGGCTTCTTTTGCTATTTCGATACCCATTCTACCAGAGGACTTATTTGATAAATACCGAACATTATCTATTGCTTCACGGCTGGGTCCAGCGGTGATTAATATTTTCTTTCCTTCAAGATCCTTTTCCGTAATCAATAAATCAATAACTCTATCTATTATGTCATCCACTCTTGCAATTTTAGCCTTTCCTTCAGATATTCTAGGACCTAGTACATCAATACCGTACTTTTTCAAAACTGAGATATTTTTTTCGATTAGGGGGTGATACATACTTTCATGCATAGCAGGAACTACGACTATAGGGATAGATGAACCAAAAGCGGTTGAAACTATTGTTGTTACCGGGGTATCGTCGATACCGTTAGCGACTTTAGAAATAGAATTTGCTGTTGCGGGACAAACCAAAAGCAAATCAGCCTTTCCAGCGGCATTAGGCCTATCACCCGCTAGAAAAACATGTTCAACTGATCCAGTTAAATGAGTAATTACGGG
>DAOUUT010000138.1 GCA_030668025.1 Promethearchaeota archaeon | reverse complement strand
TTATCTGCAAGCCATAAAGCGGGAGCTACGTGAAAATGTTTGATCTGAGATCCGCTTTCTTTTAGTCTTTGAAAGGGTTTAGATTGCGGTAGAGTTTTTGAAGAACCAGCGCTAGTAATTGCGTAAACGCATTGTTCTCTTAATTTTGGGTTTTTCATAATGAATCTAGGAATTTCTTTAACGAGGCCTGAAGCAGCCATTTCTCTTCGCGAAGTTCTAATGTTAAAACCAAAAGGCTTATCTGTGTGTTCAACAACGTATTCCATATTTTTTTTCATTATGCCGACTGGTTCTTTTCCAGCCTCATAATCTGAGATTAAGGCAGTATGGCTTAACACGCCTAGGCCACCAGCCTCAGATAAGGCAATCGTCAATTCAGTTGTATAGAAGGGCCCCATCGGGGCAGCTATTATTGGATGCTTAATACCAAGCATCTTGGTTATGTTTGTTTCCAATACCATATATATCACTTATTTTAAAATCTGAAATATTTTAATTTATTATTAATCTAAGTTATATATTAATATTCATGAAATTTCTGGTTAAATTATAAAACTATGAATGAAAATGAAATCGATAACCTTGATAATGAGATAAAAGTCATAAAAACGGGTTGTTGTCATGATTGCGGAGGACGATGCGTCTTAAGAGCTCACGTTAAAGACGGAAAGATCATACGTTTTGAAACAGATAGTGACGATGAACCACAAATACGAGCGTGCATGAGGGGAAGGGCATATAAACAGCGCGTTTATTCTCCTGATCGCCTTAAATATCCTCTTAAACGAATTGGAAATAGAGGAGAAGGAAAATTTGAACGAATAAGTTGGGATAATGCACTAGATATTGTTGCGGCTAATCTCAAAGAGACTAGACAAAAAGACGGTAATTCTGCCATCCTTCTAGTTCCTGGAAGTGGAAATCAAGGTATGTTACATGGATATTTACCAGTAGGATTGATGCTGAATCTATTTGGAGGATATACGCGGTTATGGGGTGCACCGTCCTACGAGGGTGCTCTCTTTGGCTCTATGGCCACTTACGGAACGATAACAACAGGTAATGCTCGTGAGGATCTTTTAAACTCGAATTTGCTGATCATGTGGGGCTGGAATCCAGCAAATACCATATGGGACCCTGGAACAAGCTTAATGTTATCAAAAGTTAAAGAAAAGGGCATCAAAATTGTTGTTATCGACCCAATATTTACAGATTCCGCAGCCATTTTTGCTGATCAATGGATACCTATTAGACCAGGCACAGATACTGCAATGCTCCTTGCGATGGGTTATACAATAATCAATGAAAATCTCCAAAATCAATCTTTTATTAACAAATTTACTGTTGGCTTTGATGAGTATAAAAAGTATGTTTTGGGGGAAGAAGATGGAATTGCAAAAACTCCAGAATGGGCAGAAATAATTACAAAAGTTCCAGCAGACATTATTAAGAGTTTGGCGAGGGAATATGCTAAGTCTAAACCCGCATCTCTTATAGCGGGATGGGGGCCAGCTCGCACAGCTTTTGGAGAAATATATTCCAAGGCAGCAAATATATTATGTATAATAACAGGAAATATAGGTATAAATGGAGGATACGCCTCCGGCTTTATGAGAGCTTATTCCAGTCGGGAATCCGTTATGTCCAAGAACAAGAAGAAAATAGGACCGATTAAAACAGATCAAGAAAAACCAAAGAAATTACGACCTCAAGATAATCCAGTAGACTTTAAAGCCCCTCCACGGAAAGATAGCCTCTATAAATTACGAGGAGGTACAAATCCAGCAAGTACGCGAATTCATCTTAGTAATTATTACGATGCTATACTCAAAGGTAAGAAGGGAGGCTACCCCGCTGATTTAAAGTTTGCATATGTAGTAGCTTCAAATTGGTTAAACCAATATGGAAATGTCAATAAGGGAGTCGAAGCTTTAAAATCTCTTGATTTTATAGTGGTTCAAGATCAATTTTTAACACCAACAGCTAAGTTTGCTGACATAGTTTTACCGGTAAATACATTTATGGAACGGAATGATATTGCTGTTCCTTGGTTAGGATCGCCATATTATATTTATCTAAATAAAGCAATTGATTCCCTTTATGAAAGTAAATCTGATCTAGAAATAGCTCAAGAATTATCAAAGAAGTTAGGACTCGATCCTGGATTACTCAACTTAGAGGAAGATCAAATTTTACGAATACTTTCATCCCCTCGGAAAGATATTAAAAGTTATGCAAAGATGAAAAAAGATGGATATTACAAGGTAAAGGTTAAGGAGCCTTTTATTGCTTTTAAGGAACAAATTGAAGATCCTGAAAATAATCCGTTTCCTACATTATCAGGTAAAATAGAAATTTTCTGTGAACATATAGCAGAAAAAAATAACCCCCTCATGCCGCCTATTCCAAGATATATGAGCCATGAAGAACATTATGATTCACCAAAAGCTAAGAAATATCCTTTGCAACTTATTACGCCGCATAATAAACGACGTACCCATTCAAGTTTACAGAACATACCTTGGCTAAAGGAAATAGAACCTCATTGTGTTTGGATCAACCCGATTGATGCTATGAAAAGAAATATCGAAAAAGACGATATGGTTGATGTATATAATGATCGGGGGAGAGTTAGAATTATTACTAAGGTAACTGAGCGTATAATGCCTGGAGTTATTTGTATTCATCAAGGTGAATGGTATAATCCTAATGAAGAGGGTGTTGATATTGGAGGTTCTGCCAATACTCTTACTCAAGATGGTCATTCACCTGGAGGGGCTTTTCCACTAAATAGTTCTTTAGTAGAAATCGAATTATTTTCTAAAAAACAAATGGAGGAATAATTATGACTCAATACGGATTTTATTTTGATCAAACAAGATGTATAGGATGTCACACTTGCGCAGTTGCTTGCAAAGATTGGTACGATATTAACGCAGGGGCGGTAAATTGGATGCGTGTAAAGGAGATTCTT
Organism: Promethearchaeota archaeon; assembly: GCA_030668025.1. Next base: position 6,439 of record DAOUUT010000138.1, on the reverse strand, counting down.
AAAGGAAAATATCCTGAATTAAAGATGGCATATATTTCGATTGCTTGTAATCATTGTGCTGATCCTCCTTGTGTAAAAGCATGCCCAACAAATGCAATTATTAAAAGAGAAAAGGATGGAATAGTAATAGTTAATTCAGAGAAATGTTTAGGATATAAAGAATGTGGTGCGAAATGCTTAAAAGTGTGTCCATGGAATGCCCCTCAATTTTCAAACCAAGAAAATGCTAAGATGGAGAAATGTAATCTTTGCTTTGAGAGATTAGAAAAGGGAAAGCAAGCTATTTGTGTAGAAGCTTGTCCTATGTTTGCACTTGATGTGGGTCCAATTGAGGAACTAAAACGAAAATATATTTATAACGCGGAAACTGAGGGTTTTAATTCTAACGACAAATATAAACCCTCAATAATATTTAACCCAAAAAAATTTTCCTAAGTCTTACATGCGTAATTTAATTAATTAAATTACAATTCTTCAAATATTTAGGGGAATTCTTTATTATAAAATAATATTAAAAATTGAATGGTGAATTGAAATTGAAAGAGGTTTGGTTAATTGATTATGCCCGTACTGCATTTTCTCGTTCAAGACCAACTCAACCTGAGAGGGATGTTTTTGGTGAGATTAGAGGAGATGAACTCCTTGCTGAACTACTAATGAAATTTTTTGATGGTAAATTAGCAGATAAAGGAATTGAAAAAAAAGATATGGATGAAGTATCAATAGGAGTTGCTTCAGGAGTATTGGAAAATTGGACCTATGGAGGCCGTAGCCCTCTGTTCTTAGCAGGGTTTCCCTACGAGGTTCCATCGTTCTTCATTGATAGGCAATGTGCTTCTGCAGGTTCGGGAATGCATGTGGGAATTATGGAAATTATGACGGGTCACAGTAAAAGCGTATTATCTACTGGTTTTGAACACATGACTCGCGTTCGCGGGATCGGGATAGATCGAAATTATTCAACAGAAAATAAGGAAAGTAAGTTTTATAGACCCGATTTAGATCTACAAACTTCATTTAACATGCTCCAAACAGCCCAAAAACTATACGAAGAAGAAGTTCCTACATTTACTAAAGAAAATTTAGATGAATTTGGCGTAAGAAGCCATAATTTAGCTGTTAAGTATCAGGAAGAAGGATGGTTTAAAGGTGAAATTATTCCTATTGAAGGCCATGCTGCTGGTAATGTTGAAGAGAAAATGATTATTGATCGAGATATGAACGCAAGAAAATCTACGTTAGAAGCAGTATCTCAATTACGTCGTATATCCCAACCTTTTTTCTTAGAGAAAAATGGGGGAAAAGAAGGATATATGAAAAGAGAAGGCACAGATGAAGGAGTAATAACGGCTGGAAACTCTTCACCTTTAAATGCTGGAGCAACAGCAGCAGTTCTTATGGAGGCTGAAGAGGCTAAGAAAAGGGGAATAGAACCAATGGCAAAAATTGTATCAGTTGGATGGGCGGGCGTTGATCCTACAGTAATGGGGCGAGGACCAGTTCCAGCAACTCAAAAAGCGTTAAAATATGCGGGATTATCTGCTGAAGATATTGAATACTGGGAAATTAACGAAGCTTTTTGTATCGTTGCCTTAAATTGTATGGATAAATTTGATATACCAGAAGAAAAAGTTAACATCAAGGGAGGGTCTACTGCTATCGGTCATCCACTAGGAGCAACAATGGTACGATTAACTGGAACATTAGCGAGAATTTTAAAAGATAAAAAAGCTAAGTATGGTATTGCTAATGCTTGTGTCGGTGGCGGTCAAGGCGTTGCAACAATAATTGAGAATTTAGACGCTTAGAATAAAATTTAAGAGAAGAAAGATTAATGGTTAATCCAAATATTTTATTCTACGGTGCAGGTGCTATTGGTAGCACTCTAAGCGGATGGCTAAGTGAACATTATGAAAATGTTTATGTTTTAGCCAGAGGAGAAAATGCCGAAGTCATGAAATCAAAAGGATTGACTTTATATGAAATAGATAAAACAAAGTCAAAAACTATACCATTAAAGATAATTACCAATTTAAATAACCTTAAGCAAGTTGATATAATAGTTATCACTGTAAAAAATTATGATCTTGAGGAAGTTGCTAAAGATATATATGAAAAGTTAAGTGATAAGCCTATAATTGTGGGTTTGCAAAATGGTATTGAAAACCAGAAGATATTGCCCAAGTATTTTTCAAAGATTATTTATGGTGTAATTGTATGTTCAGCTTGGTATGATGAACCAGGAATTTTTGGAAATCGAGGAAAGGGACAAATTCTATTGGGGACAGATAATAACGAAAATCAAGAAATATTGGAGCAAGTAAGGGATATTCTAGCCCTTGGCTTTCCTACTAAAATAACGAAACGATATAATGATGCAGCCCACTCTAAACTAATCTTGAATATGATAAATTCAATTTTTACCATAATAAGTAAGGAGAATTTAACCATTGATGATAAATTTAAGATCTGGAAAATTTTTGTATCTTCCTTTTTAGAAGGAGTAGAAATATTAAAAAAAGCAGGATATAGAGAACAAAAACTTAAAGGATTACCTTCGTGGAGAACAATTGAATTCGCACAAAAATTAGAGAAAAAAATGGCTCTCGATTCTTTTGAGGAAAGTATGAAATTTTCTTGGCTCAACAGTATGGCACAAGATATGGTTCTCCTAAAAAGACAGAAATCAGAAATTGATACTTTAAATGGGTATTTTATAGAATTAGCAGATAAGTTTAAGTTGGAGGTTCCAGTTAATCGTACTCTCTATGATCTTTGTAAAAAGCAGTTTAATAAAGTTCCTTTTAAGCCACTGCATGTTGATATAGTATGGGATAAAATCAATGAAAATTTAAAAGAGAAATTAAAGTTAGATTAGTCAAAAAAACTATATTAAATTTTATGAGATTCTCGAGCGATTATTTCGTCTTGTAATTCTTTTCCTATAGCATTGAAGTAAGCATTATAACCTGTAATTCGAACTAAGAGATTAGTATAATTTTCTGGATGTTTTTGAGCGTCTTTTAGCATCTCTACATCAAGCATGTTTATTTGCAAGCATGTACCACCATTTTCAACGTAACCTTTCAAATAAGATTTAAATTTTTCTTTATTTTCTGGGTCTTTAAGTATTGTTGGATTAAATGTAATCGTATGACTGCTTCCGTTAGGTAAGTAATTAATATATTCTCCATTTTCCGTTTTACCCCCCAGAACCACACCCACAGAATTTGTTACGGCGGTTGGTCCTTTAAGATCTGCTCCATTTGAAGGACAAATTGCGTTAGATAGAAATGTCCCCTTATTTCGGCCGTTTGGGGTAGCAACTGTAAAACCAGCGTCAGCACCCGCCCAATAATTCCAAGATAACATACCCGGTCTAAATTGATAATTCGTAGAAGTTTTGTACTTCCAAGTTTCGTCTGACCATACTTTCATTATCTTTCTTGCAAGCTCGTCAGCATCGTCAACATCATTTCCGTATTTAGGTGCTCTATTTTTTAACATCGTTTGGATAACAGCAAATTCTTCCCCCTCGAAATCGTTAATGAGAGCATCCTTAATTTGAGTAATGGTGTATTTATTATCATCGTAGACAAATTTCTTAATTGCTAGTAAAGAATCGACGGTTGTTGCGAATCCAACTCCCTCAACGGTTATAAACCTTAATTCAGGACCACCTCTTCTAATATCCAATCCTTTTTCAATACACCCTCGAACTAAAGTGGATAAATATGGTGTGGGCACGAATTCGGCTCTAAGGTCTTCGGTTAAATTATATGTATCTACAGTATATTTAATAAGGAATTCAATTTGTTTTTTCCAAGCGTTCCAAAAATCTTCCCACATCTGAAGGACTTCAGGATCTCCCGTTTTTGGCCCTATTTGTTGACCAGCTTTAGTAGCAACATCATTTCCGGGCATATTCTTTCCGTTCCAAAGAGTCAATTCAATACTTTTTGTCAAGTTTGGGTTACAATTTACAGTACCCGATCGATCGTTTCCTTGCATCGTATTTTCTAAGCACCCAACACAAGCGTAATTCCAAGCTTCTTTAGGCGAAATTCCTTCTGTTATCATTCCAGCGATGCTCCTTTCGTCGAAATTTATGAGGAATGGTGCTCCTTGCGATCGAGACACCATGTCAACTATAATATTCAATAACTTCTCGGGTGAATTTCGATGCAGCCGAACGTTAGGTTTTGGTTCTAAAATAGGCGACCATTCGTCTATGACTTCTAAAATGGTATAAGTTAATTCGTTGGTTAAGTCTTCCCCGTTAGGACCACAACCACTAAGCGTCATTAATTGTCCGAAAGCTGAAGTAATACCTTGCTTTCCTACTATGATTTGAGCATCGTACGCAGAGTTGCAATGAAACCAGAAACTTCCTAAAATGTCTTTCGCAAACTCCTTTGAGATAGTTTTCTCATCAACAACATCTTTTTTATACAAATGCCAAAGATGCAGATCTGTCCGACCAAAAGAGATACCTGGGCCAGGATATGATTCTTCCGCCATGATTAACATATGGGTTAACCAAATTGTTTGAACGCCTTGCCAAAAGGTTTCTGCCGGCTCCCAAGGGACTTTTTCGAGATTTTTAGCCATTTGTTCGAGTTCTTCTAATCTCTCTGACGATGATGCAGTTTCTTTAAGCTTTCTACATTCTTCGGCGTACTTCTTCGCTAATTTTCTTGGGATTTCAGCAGATTTCATCATTGCTCTTAATTCTTGGCCTTTAGGACCCTTTTTCTCGCGTTCGTTTAATTGGTCGAATTGTGCTTCTGCTTTTTCGTAAATGTACTTGAAGCCTTTATTAATTATTGTTTCGTGATCTGGGATGAGATGACCACCTGTAGCACCTACATTTCCGAATCCAGACTTATGAAATTTATAAAATTTATGTCTGGCATTCAGATTCTTTTTCCAGTATCTTTTCGTTTCTTTTTTTGTTAAACAGTGACTAAGTTGAGTGTTAAATCTACCACCTGCAATTAAATCGTTTTCAGAAATAATTTCTTGAGGAATATAATTAAGCATAACTTCTTCAAAAAAGCGTATTCTACGCTCAGGTAAGGATAACTCCCAGAAATTTTCGGGTAATTTAACAGTTAATGCCATGGATCTTAATGACCCCTCAAAAACGCCCTTTCCCTTATTACCAATGTAAAAGTGAACTTCGGGGGCTACGTAATAATCTGTTTCGTTCCATATTATATCCCAATCAGTCCCAGTAGTAAACGACATGTATTGATTGTTCCATTCGCGCTCAACACCCTTAAAGTAAAAGTCTCTTAACCACTTTGACCTTGGAGATAAATGATGAGGTTCAGCTATATGATATTTTGGTCCTTCTTTCTTAACTTCGGATTTATTATCTAAATCACTCATTTTTAATGGCTCCTTAGAATTTTTTATATTTAAAACATGTAAAGTTTTACTTTTAGCTAATTCTTGTTTAAAGTTAATTCAAACTCAATTATAAATTTTCAAGTTATTTCATATAAGATGGTATTTAAGTTATTTCTTACACATTTCAATTTAGGTTATTTTTAATTTCCTTTAGTAATTTCAATAAAATTATTAATATCTTTTACACAAATATCATTAAGACTCCAAAAGAATGAAATATTTATTTTAAATTTAAGATTGAAATTTTCTGTTTTAATATAAAATAGAAAAAAGTTTTAATTAAATTACAAATCATTAAAATATAAGAAAGGTATAAGGTTTTGTCATATGGAATTAAAAGCGTACAAATGTGAGGTTTTAATAATAGGTTCAGGCCCAGCGGGATTAAGTGCGGGAGTTTATTGTGGTAGAGCAAACAGGAACACTATTATATTAGACGGAAAAGAGCCTTCTGCTTTAGAGAAAACTAAAGAAATAAAAAATTGGTTAGGAGAGGCAGATATTGGAGGGTTAGAGCTTCTAAAAAAGTTTAGGAAACACGCTGAAAGCTTCGATAATGTCGAAATTATAAAAGGAGATGTCATCGCACTAATGTTAGGTATGGGCATGAATATGGTCTCAACTAGAAATGCAAATATTACTGCTGATGTTGTATTAATCGCCACTGGCACGGGAGTAAGGAAAGAAGTAATAAAAGGAGAAAGTGGATTAATCGGTTTTGGCGTGTCTTATTGTGCGTTATGTGATGGTCCATTATTTAAAGAGAGAAATGTCTATCTATATGGTTCGGACGAAGAAGTTTTGGAAGACGCGCTTGCTCTTGATCAAATGGGTTGTATAACACATATTATTACTAACGTAGGATTTAATGAGTTACCTGAATTAGCTACTGAAGTTAAAGAAAAGGGAATCGAAATTATTGACAATATGGAAATCGTTGAAGCTATCTCGGATTCCGATGGCATAATCCAAAAAATTTTATGCAAACCAATAAAACCAGAGCAAGCAGACCAAAAAATAAAAG
>DAOUUT010000053.1 GCA_030668025.1 Promethearchaeota archaeon | reverse complement strand
GTACAGAGCCAGAAATAGAGATCGTTACGTCTTGTCAATTAGATGTAAGGATAATACTCGGAATTGAAGACTTTCTTGGAAAAGGAGTCTATAAAGAAGTACCCGCGGATTTAGAAGAGTTAAGAGAAAAAAGAATTATTATCGTTGACTCGGGAGACGAATCCTTAGAGCTCGCGCTTAAACTAACAGAATATACTGGAAGAGTAATTGTTGTAACTTCTGCAAAATCCGTTCCTGGTAATGTTGAATTGAGGAAAAAATTGAAGCATTCAGATGTAAAACTATTGCAAGAATCAGAATTGATTGAAATCAAAGGAGAGCTCGATGAAGTAGAAAAAATTGTTATACATGATTTCGATGAGGACGAGAACTACGAGCTATTTGTTGATGTAGTAATAGTTTTAGATTATCGAACATAAATTTTTTCTATCCTAATTCTCTAATTTTTTCATAATTTATAATAAAGAGGTTTATATTGTACACTTAATTTTATTTTTTTAAAGTAGTGATATAGTGCATCACGATCGCACAACTAAAAATAAATAAAAGATGATAATATGAAAAAAGTTATAATTGTAGGTGGTGTTGCTGGGGGCGCTTCGACGGCTGCTCGACTTAGAAGGTTAATGGAAGACGCAGAGATAACAGTGCTTGAGAAGGGGGAGTACGTTTCATTTGCGAACTGTGGGTTACCGTATTATATTGGCCATGTCATAAAGGACCAAACTCAATTGGAACTAATGACGCCAGAAGAATTTTGGGAGCGATTTAGGATTGACGTCAAAGTTAACCACGAAGCAATTTCAATTAACAAGAAAAATAAAACTGTTACAGTTAAAAACCTTGAAAACGATAAAGCTTTCGAATTGGACTATGATTACTTAGTACTTTCTCCTGGAGCTACTCCAATTGTACCTCCATTTGAGGGGATCGGTGATGTCCCCGTTTTTACCTTGAGAACAATTCCAGATTCCGTTAAGATCAAACAATTTGTTGAAAAGAATAATGTTAAACACGCAACCATCATCGGGGGCGGTTTTATTGGTTTAGAAATGGCTGAAAATTTGAAGCGTAGAGGTGCTAAGGTAAAAATCGTGGAAATGCTTGACCAAGTTATGGCGCCTATAGATAAGGAAATAGCGCAATTTGTACATCAAGAACTACTACTAAATGGTGTGTGTTTACAATTAGAAGACCCTGTTGATTCTTTCAAATGCGATAGTGACAATAGTTTTTACGTTATTACTAAAAGTGGGAAAAACATTGAGACTGATATAATAATTTTAGCAATTGGGGTTAAACCAGAAAGCAAATTAGCCAAGGAAGCCGATTTAAGAATTGGTCCGCGAGGTCATATAATTGTAGACGAACAGATGAAAACTTCAGACCCTTCAATATTTGCTGTAGGTGACGCAGTCCAAGTAAAAAATTTTATAACCCAGGAACCCACGGGAATACCTTTAGCAGGTCCAGCAAATAAACAAGGGAGAATAGTTGCTGATGTTATTGCTGGCCGTGATACGAAGTATCAAGGAATTTTGGGAGCCTCCGTCGTAAAAGTATTTGATTTAACTGTTTCAACAGTAGGTTTAAATGAAAAACAATTAAAGAAAACCGATATTAAGTACGAAAAGATTTATATACACCCTAATAACCACGCAGGTTATTACCCAGGAGCGGTACCAATAACTCTTAAATTGATATTTGAAGTTCCAAGTGGAAAAATACTCGGAGTTCAAGCGGCTGGAGGTCCAGGAACAGAAAAAAGAATTGATGTAATTGCTACTGTAATTAAATTCAAAGGAACAGTGTTTGACTTAGAAGAGTTAGAACTTACTTACGCACCGCCTTTTGGTTCTGCTAAAGATCCCGTAAACATGGCGGGATTTGTTGCTGCTAACGTAATTAAAGGTGATATGCCTATTTGGCACTGGCACGACATTGAAAAAATAAAAAACAATAATAGTTTTATACTTGACGTGAGAACACCCGAAGAATATCAAATTGGAACTATTGAAGGAGCTGTGAATATAAGCGATTTAGAATTAAGAAGTAGACTGGATGAAGTACCTAAAGATAAAAATATTTACATCCTCTGCGAAGTGGGGTTTAGAGGCTACCTTTCAACAAGATTATTAATTCAAAAAGGATATCACGTTAAAAATTTATCAGGTGGATACAAATTATTTAAAACAGCTATAGCAACAACCGAAGAAATAGCCGCTGAGTGTGGAGCATCAGAAGAAATTATGGAAGAACTAGTTGAAAGAAAAACTACAATTACGGAAGACTATGTAGAAGTAGATGCGTGTGGTTTATCTTGTCCGGGGCCTCTAACTGCACTCATTAAATCTCTTGAAGCACTACCAGAAAATAAAAAATTAAAAATTTATGCTACAGATCCAGGATTTAAAGCAAGTGTAGAAGCTTACGCAAAATTAAATGATGCCGTTTCTTTGTTATATTTAGGTAAAGAAGAAGGAAAATTAGTTGCGACGTTAGAAAAGGGGCCTATATCTATTGAAGATGTTTCAGCACCAGTAAAAATTGCGAAGAAAACGAGGAAACAATTGAGAGGTCCAGGTGCCCCTGCTTTATCTGAGATGAATGCAGACGATTTATTCGAAGCACTTGATACAGATGAATCGCCAACAATAATGATTGACGTTCGGACCCCTCAAGAATATCATGGTGGACATATTAAAGACACTAAATTAATGCCGTTAGGGGAATTAATGCATAATATTGATGCTTTAAACGAGTATAAGGACGAGGAAATTGTTGTAGTTTGCCATAGTGGGGCACGTTCGATGATGGCAGCCCAATTGCTGGTTAGAGATGGATTTAAAGATGTTAGAAACTTAACAGGTGGCATGATTATGTGGCACCGGAATGGTTATCCTGTGTTGCCACCTAAAAAAGAATACTAGAATTTACAAATTACAAAAAAATATTTTAATTATTATTTTACCAAATCCCAGGAAATATCAATAATGAGGGTTTTTTTGTTGAAAATTTCTTCTGACATGCTAACCTTTGTTGATATATATTTTTTTAAATTATAAGTATAAATTTTAAAGTTCGCGTAATAAATATATATTCAAATCCCAATAAATTTAAAAAAGATGATAAAATGAAAGAAACACCTAAAAAGTTATTTGCTGCTTATGTTGGCGAATCTCAAGCAAGAAATAGATATACATTCTTCGCATCAATAGCTAAAAAGGAAGGGTATGTATTAATATCGCGAATATTTCAAGAAACTGCTGATCAAGAGCGTGAACACGGTCTAAACTTTTATAAAATGCTCCAAGAATTCAAAAAGGAAGAGAATTTTGATGATTTCCAGGTAAACGAGATGTATCCTACGACTTATGGAAAAACAATAGAAAATTTAAAATCCGCGGTTAATGGTGAAACAATGGAGTATACGAAACTATATCCGGACATAGCTGATACCGCTGAAAAAGAGGGGTATCCTCATATTGCAGAAAGAACTCGTGCTATCGCTCGTGCAGAACAACATCATGCAGAACGCTACGATAAACTGTTGAAATTAATTGGAGATGATGCGTTCTTTAAACGAGGAGAGAAAGTAGTGTGGGTCTGCCTTGAATGCGGCTACGAAGTAGAATTAGACGCGCTTCCAGAGAATTTTCTTTGTCCAAGTTGTTCACATCCAAGGTCTTATTTCAGAAAGAAATGCGAAGTTTTCTAAATTCCGAATATGTATTATAAAACTTAAGCAAAATAATTAAATATTAAACTTTCAATTATTGGAAACAACTACTAAAATAGCGATAGTGAAAGCGATATGAAACAAAAGGAAATATATAAATGTGAGATTTGTGGAAAAGTAATCGAAATCCTTAAACCAGGCGTACCTGATACCATCTGTTGTGGAAAACCTATGGTATCAATGGAAGAAAAGACTGCTGATTGGAAAGGAGAGAAACACGTTCCTAAAATTACGATTGAAGGTAATAAAGTCACAGTTGATGTTGGCGTATCAATGGGAACTCCACACCCTATGACAGAAGAGCATTATATTATGTGGATTGAATTAATCTGCAAAGACAATTGTTATAAGCGCAAGTTTTTAAATCCTGGAGACGAACCTAAAACTACATTTGTTGTAGCAGATACCGATGTTGTAGGCGCCCGAGAATATTGTAATTTACACGGTTTATGGAAGAGTTAAGTTTTATCTAAATTAATTTTAATACTTTTTTATTTTTTATTATTATATATTACCTCAAGGCTCAGCTAAGATTGCTAAAAACTGGCGGCATTTTCGCTATATTTCATATAATTTTAGGAGTTGCTTATTTGGCAGTATTAATATTCGTTTTCTTTTAATGTCTGAAATTTTTAAATCTCTATAGAATATGTAGGTCAATGTTAAATTGGTTGAAATCTATTCTTACTTAATATGGGAAAGATTAAAGCAATTATACTAGATCGAGATGGAACATTAATAGAGGATAAAGATTATGCTTATAAAATAGAAGATTTCGAGCTTTTGCCTGGAGTCCTTGAAGGCTTAAAAATTTTACAAAAGTATTTCCTTCTTTTTATTGTCACAAATCAATCTGGCATTGGAAGAGGGTACTATACCGATAGAGAATTCCATAAATTCAATGATCACTTGATTGGGATATTAAAAGAGAATCAGATAAGGATAGAAAGAACTTTTTACTGTCCACACGTAAAAGAAGACAATTGTGAGTGCAAGAAACCAAAAACAAAATATATTAGAGAAATTGTTGATGGATGGAATGTGGATATAGATAATTCTTGGGTAATTGGAGACCATCCTTCAGACATTTTATTTGGGATTAATGCAGGATCCAAAACTGTGTATTTAATTAGTGGTCATGGTAAGAAACATTTTCACGAATTAGAAGTTGAAGGGATAAAACCAACAATGATCAACTCTAATTTTTTGAATACAGCAAAAAAGATCATTGAAATGAAATAGCTAAATGAGAAGAACGATGTAATGGCTTTTGTCTTGCAAGTCTATTCGCGACGACTCTCTTCGTAATCCTTTCTTTTTCTTTCGTGCATATTTCGGACTTCTTTTTTCATCTCTTCTACAACCGCACCAGTTAAAGGATAAAATATTACCCATACTATTAAGCCGATTAGACATACAATACCTGGTATGAGAGTCATACTAAGGTTAACGCTTAAAGAAGCTGAAGCCATACCTTGAGTTGCTGATAAACCACCTACCGCATCCACATATATCAAACCAAAAGCAGTCATTAATGCCGTTGGAATCGCTAAAGCAACACTAATCATAGGCTTGCTAAGTAATGGTCCTACGCCCGCATAAAGTCCCTCTCTCCTTTCTCCTGAGATTTTCCAGTAGTCATAGTCAATCGTGTCAGCGCGCATTGGATTATGTTGAATAAAATCTCCCGCAAAGCCTAGAAAAAATATTGAAAAACCAATTGAAACGAGGACCCAGTTGCCTGAAAGTCCCGCAAAAAAGCTAAAGAAAGACCCTATAACTAAAACTATAAGGTAATAAGTTATTGACGCTTTTGTTGATATTTTTGCTGCAATTTTCAGAATAATTGGAATTGAAATAAGTAAGCAGATTATTGGTCCAATCCAGAAAAGAATCATATTAAAACCTTCCATCGGTGCTAGAACCCAAGTTAAGTAAAAGGGTAGGCTTACCATTACCAAATTCAATAGTAATACTGAAACTCCGTCATATATTACATATACTCTAAAGGAAGGGTTTTTGAAGGCGAGTTTTATCGATTTTAATAATTTAGTTTTTTTTTCGGGGATATGTTCACTATGCTCATGAACATATTTTGATAATATTAGGTATGGAAATACACCAAAAATAGCAATAATTACTACAAGCAATTGAAATTGGCCAATGGATGCTGTGGTTGGATTTGCTAAGTACATAACGGGAACAATGAAACCAATTATTATTGCAGGTAACATGAAAGCAGTGCCCATTAGCTGAATTTTTTCCCTTTCTCGTTGATTTAGCGTCATCTGGGGGAGTAGAGCTACGTGAGCGCATAACACAAGCGTAAATAAAGTATCATATGCAATTTGACTTACAAGATACCATGTGAAGAGCCAAATCTGAATGGTAAGATTTGAAGTTTGTCCTCTCCATGAAAGTGGCGGAAAAAATACCAATGCGAAACATATACTAAAAAGTGGAGCACCAAATTTAATATAAGGGATATATCTTTGAACTTCTCCTCTTTTTTTATTATGATATCTTGTGTTTCCAATTGCATTACCAAAAATCGGATCGTTTATAACATTCCAGATCGCATAAATAATCTGTGCAATAAAAATCCATATGTTTAATAATCCCATCCATGCGAAATAGAAGGATTGTATTACACCCATAACTCCGCCGTAGAATGTGCCAGGCATTTGAGCAAAACTATAGGATAATTTTTCCTTCAAAGGTACTATTTCCGAACTACTATTTTCCAAATGTTTATCAATTTCAGCGTCGTTATCGGACATATTATAAACCTAATTTAACTTAAGAATCATAAAAAGTGATAGTTCAGAAAGTAGTCTAGGATATTTCAATATTTTGAAAAAATGTAAATTAAAAAAATAAGTAATAAAAAATTAATTTTTTAGATTTTTGCAAACGCAGATTTATCACTTCCACATATTGGACAGAACCAATCATCTGGGATATCTTCAAAAGGAGTTCCAGGTGCTATTCCACTATCTGGATCGCCGTTAACTGGATCGTAGACGTAACCACATACTAAACACTTCCACTTTCCTCCCAATTCGTCGCTGGATTTTTCTACCTTAACGGTGGCTTTTTCAGTTTTTTTTTCTACTTGTATTTCCACTCTAGGAATTTCAAACAAATTAGGCATTGCGTGTTGGTATTTCTTCATAATGAACCTTGCAATTACTATTCTCTGAATTTCCGAAGTACCCTCGTAAATTTGGTATAACTTAGCGTCTCTAAACAGTTTTTCGACGGGAAAAGTTCTAATATATCCATATCCTCCAAATACTTGAATAGCCTCGGTAGTTACATTCATTCCAACATCTGAAGCAAACGCTTTGGCCATAGAAGACGTTAGATTACTATCTAAGCCTTGGTCGCCTTCCCACGCAGCTTTATAAGTTAAGAGTCTCGCTGCTTCGATGTCCTTATACATTTCTGCTAATTTAAATTGTATACCTTGGTAATTTCCTATTGGTCTACCGAAAGTTTCTCTCTTTTGAGCGTAATCAATAGCGTATTCCATTGCCGATCTTGCGCATCCTATTGCAAAGGCAGCAACAGCAGGCCTAGTGTTTTGAAAGGTTTGCATGGCTAACAGAAATCCTCGACCGGGTTTTGCCAAAACATTTTCTTTAGGTATCCTAACATCTTTCAATACCACTGAACAAGTGTTAGATGCCCTTTGTCCCAATTTAGGAATATGAGGTCCGGTTTTCACGCCTTCGTAATCGTTTGGTACGATGAAGGCTGCTATACCTCGATGTTTTTTCTCTGGATCCACAGTGGCAAATACAGTAATGTAATCAGAATACCCTGCGTTAGTGATCCAATACTTAGTACCGTTTAAAATGTATCCACCATTCTCCGCCTTTTCAGCACGACATTGCATTCCAGCTACATCGCTCCCCATTCCTGGCTCTGAAGTGGCAAATGCGATTAATTTGAAGTTTTCTGTTATATCCTTCAATACCCTATTCTTTTGTTCTTCATTCCCTCCAATTACGATAGGTCCCGCGCCTAGATCGTTGTCAAATATTGAAGTTGCGGTCCCCGGACACGCTGCAGCGATCTCTTCGACAACTATTACAGCTTCCATTAAACCATATCCTTGCCCGCCATACTCTTTGGGAACTCCCAGATTTGTTAGTCCTGCCTCCCAAGCTTTTTTAATGACTTCCATAGGCATAATTTCATGTTCATCATAACTGAAAGAAACGGGTAAAACTTCTTTGACGGCGAATTCTCTCGCTTTTTTTTGTAAAGCTTTTTGTGCATCTGTTAAATTAAAATCCATTTCTTTTATCCTCTAATATTATTTCATTTTTTCTATTAATTTATCAACAATTTCTTTAAAATCTAAATCCTCTGGTTTCGGAACGAATTTAATCTTAATCATCTCGTCCATAACATCTATTCCGGCAGCCTTCATTTGTTCAACTATTTCTTGTGGAGCTTGACCTGACCAACCATAAGAACCAAAAGCTAATCCAACTTTATTCTTAGGTTTTAAACCTCTTTGATAACATAAGTATTCTGCAACAGAGGGGTAAAGCCCATTGTTTAGAGTAGGGCTTCCAATCAATATTGCTTTTGCCTTCATTGCCTCAGTAATGACATCAGAATAATCTGCTTGAGTCAGCCTGAATCTTTTGACGGGAATACCTCTATGACGGATCTCTTTCGTTAAAGCTTTAGCAATTTTAGCTGTGCTCTCCCACATTGTATCGTAAACGATTAAAACGCTTTTTCCTTCGATTTCTCCGTTTGACCACTTCTTATACTTCTCTAATATCTCTGGGATGTTTTTTCTCCAACAAACCCCATGAGCAGTACATACAACATCAATAGGCAATGCTCCAACTACGGGAAGCGTTTTTGCAATAAGTCCCGATAGATGAAGCAAAATATTCGCGTAGTATTTTTCCGCTTCTTCCATAACCTCACACATGTCATTTTCATCGTCCCAACGCATAGTGGTTGCAATATGTTGCCCGAAAGCATCGCTAGAAAACAGAATATTTTTTCCATTATCGTCAGTCATAAATGCTACCATAGAATCTGGCCAATGTATCATAGGTATCGGTACGAATGTAAACTTCTTACCATTTCCGATATCTAAAGTGTCTCCATTCTTAACTGCTCGAATTCTATCGAATACTTCCGCTTCAACTTCTTGATGGAAATGGCTTTTCAGAACATCAACCCCTCTAACAGAAGCAATTATTTCAGCGTTAGGTAGGTGTTCTAAAATTAACGGAAAAGACCCTGAATGGTCCATCTCAATGTGGTCCATGATTAAATAATCAATTTCAGCTGGATCACATATGTGTTTTATTTTATCTAAATAATAATCGAAATATGGACGCTTAACCGTGTCTATTAATACCGTTTTATCCCCTGATTTAACTATATATGCGTTATAGGAAGAACCTCTATGAGTGGAGTATCCGTGAAAATTACGAACTTCAAAATCTACATAACCAACATAATAAACATCTTTCATTAATTCCAAATGAGTCATATTTTTAACACCAATTTTAGGATTAATATTTAATATTTAAGATATCTTTCTTTTTGTTTTTAATAAATTTAATTTCTTTATCTTATAAATTTATTAGAAGATTTGAAATGAAAGAGAGCAAATTGCTTGAGATAAATAGAAAAAAATTATTAAAATGAACTAATCCAAGTCTTTTAATAAAACTGTACCTAAAATCAAGCATTTTATTGAATGGGATGTTGTCATCTAAACCATAATTAAAGAATATATGGCGTTTCTAACTTTTATTTACTTTAAAATGGTAAGGAAATCTTATAAAATGTCAATGTTTCATAAAATTAAATCTGAGTTATTTAATTATTAGGGGATAAAATGGAAGAAAAAAACATTTTAATACAAAAAACAGAGAAGATTAATTTCTTTCAAATTGATTTTCTTAAGGCTTGGATGATCATGCTCGTCGTTCTTGATCACTCTAGGATATACATGGATCGCGAATTGGTAAGAATTATGGGGTTTGAATTATGGGAGCGAATAGCTATACCGGTTTTTTTAATTATAATGGGTTTTAATATTGGCAAATCCCTTGCGAGAAAAGGCGAAGCTACTCTAAGGGAGTTGTATTCGTGGAATTATTTTAAGAATAAATTATGGCGATACATGTTCCCTTTCTTAATTTACTATGCGTTTTCATTATTATTCGGATTTATTATTTATGGAGCGAGTTTTATTGATCTTTTAAGCGAGAATTGGATCTTAGATCATATCGTTCTAGGACTTTCGCCTTTTGGAGGTCCAGGAGTGTGGTTCATTCCTATTATATTCCAGTCGATATTGATCCTGCCCCTTTTGTATAAGATATTTACTTGGAAACCTAAAATGACTCTTGTTCTATGCTTTATGATTGAGATTATTATGCATCTCTCTGCATTTCTAATTGTAGGCGAGATTACTTCTTATGAAGATTGGGATGTTGAAATTTATTTCCGATATAGCATATTCCTCTATTTATCTGCAATAGGATTGGGTTTATGGTTTTCTAAGGACCATAATATATTCAGTAAGAAGAATATTTTTATATGGATATTATTTCCAATTAGTTTAATATATCTCATACAATATCAGTTCTTTGATTATCGATTAGCAATAGATGGGGCTCATTTGGTAAGGGGAGACTATAACTATCTTACTTTCCCTTACTCTGCGGTTATAATTTTATTAGTCTTGAAAATATTACCACATGATTCTAAAAATAGAATCGGCAAAGTGTTTAAATATATAGGAAAATCATCTTTTCATGTTTTCCTTGTCCAGAATCTCTATTTTGCTATCACTTATACTATTTACGAGAGTCTTTCAGTTTATCCACTTATTTTGAATATTTTTGGTTTTTCTTCAAATGAAATTATTGTGAATATATTATTGCTAATTATAAATTGGATAATAACGATATCTATCGGCGTTCTCTGGTGGTTTATCGAAACAAAACTAAGAAATTTAAAAAAAACAGAAATTATTCAGGTAAAAAAAAAATAAAAAAAATTATTAAAATGAACTAATCGGATATTTTCGTGAAGAAAGATTTGTCTACGCCGCAGACTGGGCAAACC
Organism: Promethearchaeota archaeon; assembly: GCA_030668025.1. Next base: position 4,772 of record DAOUUT010000053.1, on the reverse strand, counting down.
CAATCATCGGGTAAATCTTCAAATTTTGTTCCTTCTTTCTCCTCATCGTAAACGTAACCACACGCAGTACATTCCCATTTAGCCACAATAAACAACCATTATTTTATTTTGATTTTTAAACTATGGATGTGTTAATTGAATATACATTAAAAATATTAATTTAATATTTTATAAATTAATCTAATTAAATCGTTGCCTTTAAGCATAAAAATTGATGTTGATTAAGTACAAACAGTTTTTATGGAAGAGAGAAAAAATTTTAATGCATTATTTTTTTCCATATATTTTAAGTGGGACGTCGTATCACTATTCCCGGTGATTTTTTATTCTTTTTTCCGTTTTGGACGACGATCACACCATTGACAATAACATGTGGAATTCCTTCAGGAAGCTGGTAGGGTTGTTCATAAGTTGCTGTATCTTTTACTTTATGAGGATCGAATATAACGATATCCGCCCAATTTCCTTCAAGAATTAGGCCTCTATCTTGAAGTCCAAGCTTATTGGCTGGAAAAGAGGTCATCTTTCGTATTGCATCTTCAAGGGCTAAGATTTTCTCCTCTCTTACATATTTAGCAAGAATGCGAGGATAGGTTCCAAAACACCTGGGATGAAATGCTCCAGAACTGAAAGCTCCAGGAATTCCAAATCCGTCAGTACCAACCATTTGATACCGACCTGTCATAATTCGACATATATCCTCCTCGCCCATGCTTTCAATCGTGATCCCTACTGCCAATTTATTATCAATAAGTAATGTAAAAAAAGTCTCCCAATCGTCAGCCATCCCTTTAATCTTAGTGATTTTAGGAATGTTTAATGTGGTGACATCCTTCCATTTGTCAGAAATCACGGTAGAGATGTAAATATTTTTCATTCCTTCATTTTGAATCCAATTTTCCCATCCTTCGATCCCTTCCTCTACATCCTTTTTAATTTTCTGTTGAATTTCTGGATCTTTTATCCGTTCTAAGATGATATCGTTATTTCCTTCACGAGTCCAAGGAGGCAGTGCTGTTGCAAGATCTGACATTCCCCGGTTATATGGATATTGATCATAGGTTATGTGTATCCCTCTCTCGTTAGCTTCCTCAATTAGTTTTAAAGTTTGGATACTTCCTCCCCAAAAAGCTTCACCAGCAACTTTATGGTGTGCGATTTGACCTCCAACGCATCCAGATTTTTCGACGATTTCTATAACTTCTTTAATCGCTTTAATGATACTATTCCCTTCGCTGCGAATATGAGAAAAATATAAGCCATTATATTTAGCCACCACTTTAGTAAGTTCAATAATTTCTTCTGTCTTGGCAAATATTTGTGGGGCATAAATCAAGCCCGTACTCATTCCAAAAGCTCCTGCTTCCATAGCTTCCCGCAAATAACTTTTCATTTGTTCCATCTCTTCGCGTGTTGCAGCACGGTTTTCGAAAGCTTGACCTCCCGCCCATCTTATGTTCCCATAACCTATACAAAAAGCTAAGTTTGCTGAATTTCTTTTGCGTTCATTATATTCCAAATATTCAGCAAAAGTATGATAAGGATAATCAAACTGTTGGAGTACTGGATCCAGTTTAGCTACTATTTTCTTAAATTCTTCTTCTTTACCTTCAGGAATAGGAGCCATCCCATCTCCGCACATGCCTACCATTGTTGTAGTGACTCCTTGACATAGGGTTGATTCTTGACTTCTATTTACGGGCAAAATATAATCAGTATGAGAATGAATATCTATAAATCCAGGACAGACAATCATTCCGCTAGCGTCGATTACTTTTTTAGCTTCTTCGTTAATTTTTGGTTTAATTTTAATAATTCTTCCTCCTTTAATCCCAATTTCTCCTGGATACCAAGGATTTCCTGCTCCACTGATTATTTTTCCATTTTTAATAGTTATATCATAAACCATAATGTCTTCACCTAAACAAATTAGATATGAAAATAGATTTACTTTGGTAATTCCTTTTTAACAAAGAATATCTTTGATGCACGGCACTTAGGACATTTGTAATCATTTCTAACACTTTCAAATGTTTTTTCTTGTTCTTCATCAATATAGAGATAATTACATCTTTTACATCTATAGATTGTCATATATTTCCCTCTTCTTTATTTCTTTTTAAAATCTTCTTTTGGGTTTTTACAGTTTGGACATCTCCAATCTTTTGGCAAATTTTTAAAAAGAACATCCATTTTAGTTTCGTCGTATTCTGTGCCGCAGTTAGAGCACTCGTAAATATATAATTCAAGCAACTTTCGGAGTTCTTCCTTATCGACATCTTGTTCCATCTTTTTGTAAACATAAGAAATTGCTTTACTATCGCCAAACAGAATTGCTCCTTTGAGTTTATTATCTTTCAGCACAATTTTTTGATAGCAACAATCTTTTTTATCAGATTTTTTTAAGATTTCCCACCCAACCCCTTCTTCTTTCTTAGGGTCAATAGTACCAATCGAAGTTAATTCTAACCCTACGATTTTAAGCGTATTTTTAGGCGTAGTTCCTTCGTATTCAACTTTTTTCAATTCAAGAACTGAAGCGGCTACAATTTTCGATTGTTCCATACAAGCGGGTATAATTCCCCAGATTTGGTCTTTGTATTGCACGCAATCTCCAACGGCGTAAATGTCTTTTTCGCTTGTTTCTAAAAATTCGTTAATAATTATCCCTCGATCCGTTTTAATATTAGCGCTTTTAGCCAAATCTATTATAGGTCGAATCCCCGCTTGAATTAACACTATATCAGAATCGAACTTACTTCCATCTTTTAATTTTATGCCATTCACCATTCCATCTCCTAAAATTTCTTCAGTTGCGGCGTTTAATATTACTTTAATTCCTCTACTTTCAATCTCATCTTTTAGCATCGTACCGCATTCTTCATCTAGTTGTCTTGGTAACAGTCGGGGGAAAAATTCGACAACGGTCGTATCTAAGTTACAATCGTTGATCTGACTTGCTAATTCTAAACCTAAAAGGCCCCCTCCAATTACAATAGCTTTCTTTACAGCAAATTTTTCAATATAATCTCTGATCTTTAATGCGTCGTCTATAGTCCGTAAAGTGAAAACTCCTTTATTATCATCCTTCATTTCTCTCGCATTTTTAATAGGTGGAATATTTGGGGTGCTTCCTAAGGCAAGGATCAGTTTATCATATAGTACTGGTTCACCATCATTCTCAAAAAGGATAGTTTTATTCTTTGGGTCTATGTTCACTGCTTTTTTATTCAAATACAACTTCAAATCTTTGTTTTTGTACCATTCTTCGTCGAAAACGATTAAATCTTCGGTTTTAATTTTCCCAGGAATTATTTCTGGAAGATGTACCCTTGAATAATAAGGATAGTTTTCTTGAGTAAAAATCTCAATTTCTATGTCATTGTTAAGAAATCTAATATTTTGAGCTGTAAAAGTCCCTGCAACATTATTTCCCAAGATGACAACTTTCATATGTTAATTAGTTTTAACATGTTATTTTAAAGTTTTTATTATGAAAATTAACAGCAGAATTAACATTAATGAACATGTTCGAATTCAAAAATATATTTCATTTTACACTTTAGTTAATTATGACTGAAACAGAACATCAAAGAATTTTAAGAAAAATAATTAAAATCGATGAAGACTTGTGTACTGGATGCGGACAATGCGTTATAGGTTGCGCAGAAGGTGCACTCGCAATTATAGATGGCAAAGCTAAAGTTGTAAACGAGGTTTTTTGTGACGGCTTGGGTGCTTGCATAGGAGACTGCCCTGAGGGGGCTCTTGAGATTATTGAAAGAGAAGCGTTAGAATTCGACGAAGAAGAAGTTGAAAAACATTTAGAATCTTTATCCCAAAAAGAGGAGGCAAAATTAAATCAAGCGAAGCAAATTGTTGCCGAACATTCCCATCAATGCGGCTGTGCTTCGGAAGATTCCGAAATAACACTTGGAAATCATGTATGCAGTTGTGCTTCTGGAGAAACAATGGTATTTGACGAACCTGATGAACAGACCGTTATTGCTGGAGAAAACCCCACCGCATTAAGACAGTGGCCCGTTCAAATGCATTTAATAAATCCGGCAGCAGAATACTTTCAAGGAGCAGATGTGATACTTACGGCTGACTGCGTTGCTTATGCTCTTGGTGATTATCATAACAAATATTTAAAGGGACATTCTATAGCGATCGCTTGTCCTAAACTCGACCAAGGAAGAGAAATTTACATCGAAAAGATTAGAGCTTGGTTTGATGAAGCAAAAATAAACACCCTAACAGTCATGAGGATGCAAATCCCTTGTTGTGGTGGTTTACTCGGGCTAGCTCAAGAGGCTGCAAAAAGAGCGAAAAGGAAAGTGCCGATAAAGTATATAATAGTAAGTGTTGAAGGAACCATTTTTAAGGAAGAATGTGTTTGAATATATTTTTTATTTTCTTAACTTTTTTTTGCTAATATTGAATTTCTCGTTTAGGTTTCAATTATTACTTTCTTTTTAATTATCTTTCTTAACATAACAGATAAAGCTGACTTTGATTTTCCTAGTTCGTTAGCTAACTTTTCTAAAGATATTTTTCTAGGAATTTCAAAAAATCCTAAGGATATTGCCTTGTCCAACACATTGGATTCTTTAAAAGTTAACTTATTTTTATTGTCGTCAAGAATATATGGAGAATTACCAATTTTAAGGAGAGTAAAATTTACTGATTTCTGTTCAAAAAGAGTTAACAACTCATCTATCCTTTCTCTAGTCGATATAAGCCTCCAAAAGGCGTATCCGTCTCTTACT
>DAOUUT010000019.1 GCA_030668025.1 Promethearchaeota archaeon | reverse complement strand
TCAGAAATATGGCGTAGATAAGTTTATAAAGAATTGTAAAGAGTACGCTCAAGAAAGACTTTTAGTAATGAACGAGCAATTCAAACGTTTGGGCTGTTATTTCTGGGATTGGGACAATCCTTATATAACGTTTAAAAACAGTTATATCGAAGGAATATGGTGGACTTTGAAAAAAGCTTACGAAAAAGGTTTAATGTACCAATTTTTTAGACCATTAAATTGTTGTCCAAGGTGCGCGACTGCTCTTGCTAAGCACGAACACGATTATAAAAACGTTATAGATACGAGTTTATTTCTAAAGATAAAATCGGCAGATATGGACGATACTTATTTCATAATTTGGACTACAACACCCTGGACTTTAGTGGCAAACGAAGCAATTATGGCGAATCCGATTGCTGAATATGTAAAAGTTAAATTAGAAGACTTGAATGAATATTGGATTTTATCGAAAGCGTCCGTTACGCATTTAATCTCTGGAGAATTGGGCTTCAAATACAAAATTGTAGAGGAAATTTACGGCGAACAATTGGAGGGTAAAAAATACATACATCCCTTATTAGATGAAGTTCCGTTTCAAAAAGAATTGGCAAAACAAAGCGATACAGTACATACCATCATTTTATCGGAAGAATATGTTTCGGCCTCGGAAGGCGTTGGATTAGTTCACTCGGCTCCTGGTCACGGGCCTGAAGATTTTGAGGTAGGGGTGGCAAATAATATTCCCGTTTTTACTCCAGTTGATATAAAGGGAGTTTACACGAAAGACGCAGGAATATTTGAAGGAAAATTTGTATTTGATGCTAATAAAGAAATTTTGGCTTTATTGAAGAAAAAAGGAACTCTTCTTTTAACTAGCGAGTTAGAACACGAATACGCTCATTGTTGGAGGTGCGATTCTAAACTAGTATATCGAGCGACAAACCAATGGTTTTTTAAAACTGAAAGCATAGCTTCAGAATTATTAGAAAAAAACGCAGAGATTTATTGGGTTCCTGACTGGGCGGGCAATAGATGGTTTAAAAGCTGGTTAACTTCTTTAAAAGATTGGTGTATCTCGAGACAGCGCTTTTGGGGGGTTCCTTTAAGCGTATGGATATGTGATAACGAAAATTGCGACGACATTACAGTGATCGGTTCGGCAAAAGAACTAAAAGAAATTGCTGGAGAATGTCCAGAAGACTTGCACCGTCCTTGGATAGATAATGTTACTTGGAAATGTAAAAAGTGTAATAAAGGAGTAAAAAAACGGATACCAGACATTCTAGATGTTTGGTTGGACTCAGGTTCGGTAATGTGGGCTTCACAAGAAGTATACGATGGCGAGAGCCATTACGACACTTGGGTTCCTGCGGATTTCATAATTGAGGGAAAAGATCAGATTAGAGGGTGGTTTAATAGCTTGTTGTGCAGCGCAATGGTTTCCACAGGGAAAAAGAATTACGATAGTTGCTATATGCATGGCTGGGTTTTACGAGATAAAGTAAAAATGAGCAAATCGAAAGGAACAGCATTTTTACCAGAAGATCTTATTAATGGCACCTTAGACCAAATAAAAAGCAAGAAATCGTATTCGCAGATAAAGGGTATCGAAACCTTCCGTTTCTATTGTATTGGAGCAACTCAACCAGGTCGCGATTTAAATTTCAGTGCGAAGGAATACGCAGACACATATAAAACCATCAATACAATTTGGAACGTTTACTTTTACGCTAACGAGAAATTTGGTTTAGCTAAATTTGATCCTTCTAAGGTTAAAATTGACGAGAAAAAGCTAAGCAAGTTAGATAAGTGGATCCTTTCAAGAACGCACTCTACTATTGAAAAAATAACAGAATTAGCCGATAAATACGAGCTCCCATGGATTCCCGGTGAACTGAGAGAGCTAATTGTTAACGATATAAGTAGATGGTACATAATGTTAAACCGAGAAAAACTTGATATCTATTCCGACGATCCAAATAAACTCCAGATTATGGCAGTACTTTATAAGGTCTTATTCAATGTTTTATTGATGTTAGCTCCTATCAATCCAATGCTCAGCGAAGAGCTATTCTTAAAAATGTTCAAACCTCGCTTAAAGTCAATGGGTTTGGATGAAACTGAAAGCATTCACCTGCAGAATTGGCCAGAAACCGATAAAACAAGAATCGATGCAAAATTAGAAGAAGAAATGAGATTTGTAAGAGACCTAATAGAATCGATTAGAGCGTTAAAGGAAGAAAATAAGATTAGACTAAGATGGCCAAACAAACGAATGATTATAGAACCAAAAGAAGACATGCCTGAAATAGGATTCCCAGAGATCATTAAGCAAATTGGAAATGTAAAGGAATTAGAAATAAAAAAATCGGTAAAAATTGCGGATAATTTGCGAAAAATAGAACACAAATACTGCAATATTTATCTGGATGTTGATGTTGACGATGAGTTATTAAATGAGCGCGTAGTTAACGATTTAATAAGAAACATTCAGTTCTCTCGTAAAAAGAACGACTATAAAGTAGGTGAGACAATTTCATTAACAATCGGAACTAGTACCGATTATTTAAAGGAATACATCGAAACAAAAAGAGAAAGCATTTCGGATAAAGTAACGGCGAAAAAACTTGGTGTTTCTTCCGAGGAACTCGACGATGAGAAAGAAAAAGTATTTGCAAAGTTATACATTTGTCCAAATAAAGATTGCTCTGCTGCTTTAAAAGAAAATATTAACAAAAGATTAAAAAAAGGGGCTGAAGTACAGTGTCCGTATTGCAAAACGAAGTTAGAAGAAGCAAATTTGAAGACTATTACATATAATTATAAGAGAGAAAATTAATAAATTTTTAATTTTGTTATCTCATTTTTATTTAAATTATTATTACTCTTACTTCTTATTTGTTAGATTTTAGGATTTTTTTTATAATAGTCGATCCAGTAATCAAACATTTTTTTTAGCGTTTCTTTAATTGTTTTTTTGGGTTCCCAGCCCAATTCAGATTTAATCTTTGAATTATCCCCAATCATCATATCTTCATCAGTTTTTCTGAGTTTAAAGTCAACATTTTCAATTACATCAATTTTTTTTGTGGTAAAACTTAAGGCAATATCTAAAATTTCTCTAATCTGGACTTTTTTGTTTGTACAAACGTGATATGTCTCTCCCGGGGTACCTTTCGTAGCAGTTAACCAAATAGCATTTATTGCATCTCCCACTCCTAATATATCTCTATACGGATTTAAATTTCCTACTTCGATCACGGGTTCTTTCAAGCTCAATTCGATCTGAGCGATTTTTCTTATAAAATCCGAGGAGGCGTCGTTAGTTCGCTTGATACCGGTCAGATTAAAAAATCTCAAGTTAATTATTTCTATTTCAAAATTAATGTAATATTGTCGAGAAAGAAGCTCAGCCGCAATCTTGCTAATTCCGTAAGGATGAATTGCCATTAATGGATCAGATTCTTTTAAGGGGCGCCCTATGTTAGTAGTTGTACCAAATTCTGTAGCAGAACAAGCTAAGATAACGCGAGTTTTTAAGTTGTATTTTTTAATCGGTTCAAACACGTTTATTGTACCAATTACATTAGTTTCAATTGTATTAACTGGATCTTTCCACGATGGGATTATGTATGGTTGCGCTCCAAAATGAAACAATAGATTTGGTTTTATTTCTTCTATTATTTTCTCTAATAATACCCGATTTTTTATATCGCATTCTAAAAAGATTAGGTTCTTGCGATTACTAGAAATTTGAATTTTTTTTCCAAGGAAATTTTTCTTATTTTTTTTAGAAAAGAATTCGATTCCATTGGTATAGTGAGTTAAATTTCTAAAAGATGAAGATGGTCGATCTAACCCATAAATTTTAAAATCTTTTTTAATACATAAATCGATTAAATGTGATCCTAAAAAACCATTTGAACCTGTTATTAAAATATTCTTCATTATACTTTCTATTCTTAAGTTTAATTATTTTAATAATCCCTTCTCTTTCAATTCATCTAATGCATTTTGGGATTTATCTTTAATTTGAAATTCTTTGTTTCTTATCCAATTGATTAAATCGTCAATTCCTTCTTTAAAGTTTATGTTTGGTTTATATCCTAATTTACTTTTAATTTTTGAAATATCCGCAACGCAATGTCGAATATCGCCAATTCTATATTGATGTGTGAATAGTGGTTTTAAACTTGGATTGATTTTTTCAGTAATTATCTCAGCAATTTCTTTTATAGTTGTGGGCGTACCAGTCCCTACATTAAATATTTCTCCGCTAGCAGAGTCATTTTCCATGGCAAGAACTAATGCTTGGCAAATATCGCTCACATGAACAAAGTCTCTTGATTGCAAACCATCTTCAAAAACAATTGCTGGTTTTGCATTTGACAGACGAGTGCTAAATATTGAACAAACACCAGTATATGGGTTTGAGGGTGCTTGTCTTGGCCCATAAACTAAGAAAAACCTTAAAATCGTAGTATTTATCCCATAGGTTTTTCCAATTAATAATCCCATTTGTTCTTGAGACTGCTTACTTAGCGCGTAAATCGAGCTAGAATTAAAAGGATTATTTTCATCCGTTAACACCGGTTTAATTTCCAAACCACAATCAGGGCACTTAACCTCCCATTCTTTATTAAATAATTGATTTTCATCCCTTAATAAAGGATAAACAAACCCACAATGACTACAATTTGCTTTTCCTTCTCCATAAACCGTGTTAGAAGAGGCAATGATGAGTTTTTCGACAGAATGCTCGCAATTTACAAGTATATCTAGTAAATTTGCCGTGCCAAGAATATTGTTTTTAACATATTTCCGGATTTGATACATAGATTGTCCAACTCCGACAACAGCACCCAAATGAAAAATTATTTCACATTCTTTAACCAAATCTTTAAGATCGTTATAATTAGTTACTGAATTCTTAACAAATTTTGCTTCTTTATGTAAATATTTTGGAGGAGTGTTTGATTTTCCATGTACTTGTTCTTCTAAATTATCGAGAATAACGACTTCATGTTTTTTCTCTTCAATTAGTTTATCAACTAAATGAGAGCCAATAAATCCAGCTCCACCAGTGACTAATATCTTTTTATTCATTACGAATGACTCTCTTAAATAGTTTTCTATAATCTTGTATTATTTGCTCCAACAAAAATTCATTCACTACTCTTTTGGGACCTATTTCCCCCATTTTATTTCTCAAACTCTCGTTCTCGTAAATCACTAAGATTTTTTCTACTAATTCTTTTAAATCATTTTGTCCATATCAAAACCATTTTTTCTAAAACATTTAGAAATCCAAGAATTTCTGATAGTAAAAAGTATGCAAAATTAATTAATATTTTATAATTTTAATTAATAACCTCTTTATAGGAGTAATTATAAAATAACGATAATAATAATTTTAAGAATGCTACAATAGTATTTATTGATATTTTAACATAAATAATTAAAATAAATTTAAACTTAAATAATTTAAAAAAAAGGTACTTCTAAGCAAAATTCTTAAATTTTTTTAACTAAAAATCTTAATTGGGTAAATATCCCATTTCATCTAATGCATCTAAAACAATTTTTTTACTTTCATCGATTGTTTGCTTGTCAGTCTCAACAACTATATCTGCTTTGTCTGGTTCTTCAAAAGGAGAATCGATGCCTGTGAATTGCTTGATCTCGCCGGTTCTAGCCTTTGCATACATCCCTTTTACATCTCTCTGTTCACATACTTCAATTGGGCATTTCACATAAACTAAAATATATGTTCCAATTTCCTTACGAGAATACTCCCTAATTCCATTAAAAGGAGATATAAAAGATGCCAAAACTGCTACACTATTTCTCGTCAAAAGTTTTGCTACAAAAGTAACTCTCTCGATATTCATTCTGCGATCATCATCGGAAAATCCTAGATCTTGCGTTAAACTCTTTCTAACAATATCTCCATCAAGACGTTCGACATTCATCCCTCGCTTTTTAAGATCTTCAGCTAAGGCGTCTGCTAAAACAGATTTACCTGAACATGCAAGTCCTGTAAACCATAATGTGAATCCTTTGTGTGCCATAGTTTTTTCTCTTTTCTTTTTAATCAATATTCTATACACTTTCCTTCTAAATCTTCCGGAATTGTGATTCCAAATATCTTCAATATAGTAGGAGCTATATCTAAAATATTTTTTTCGTCTAATTTTCCACTCTTTTTTTTTGAGGGGTCGTAAATAATAAAAACACCATTATAATCGTGAGCCGCTTCGTCAGGACCCGTCTCATTTTCGTTTAAGTACATGCTTTTATAACCGACCATTCCCGCTGATCGCCATTTTAAATCGTCAAAATATACAAGCAAGTCAGGAACATCTCCACGAACAATCTCAAACAAATCTCGGGGTTTAAATACTCTCGTATTCATTGGATTTCCTTTATCATCTGGAATACTTTTTATTAATTCGGCAACTTTATCTTGCCACATCTCATAATCTTTGGAGTCAATAATTCCCGATTTTTCTCGATCTTTTACATTAAGAAAGATTCGTGCATAATGACCGCCCCATCCCCAAGCATATGTTTTACTCCAATCGATTTTAGCATCCCTTAATTTTGTACTCGGCAAGTGGTCCTCGATAAATTTTAAAAGACCTAATTTTTCTAATGCCATATTAACGCATAAAGAACCTTTCATAGCTTTAGCACCGTGATCCGAGACGACAAAAACTGTAGTATTGCTATTTACTAAATCTAAGACTTCCCCTATTTCCTTATCTAAGAATTTATAGAAATTTTTCATTGCTGTTTCAAATATATTGCCGGTTTCATATTTATGATGCGATTTATCGTAGTATTTCCAAAATGCGTGGTGAAATCTATCTAAGCCAATTATTACAAATTGACAAAAATCCCATTCTTTATTTTTTAACAGATATTTGAGAGCTTTAAAATGAATTTTTGTCATATCATAGATATCTATTAATAATTGTTCCTTGTTTGGTACCCTAAATTGCACATCAAAAACATAATTATGTATGATTTTACTAATTTCTTCTTTTAATTCGAGAGGAAAAGTGAAATTCGAAAATGAATCAGGAGTAATAAAGCCAGAGATTAAATTCCCGTTCATTTTTTGAGGTGGAAAAGTAGGTGGTACCCCCAATATTATTGATTTGTATCCATTCTCACTTAGAATGTCCCAAATTTTAGATTCTTTTATGTTTTGTGAATTTACTACCCAAAAATCAGAATATGACTTATCTTTTCTATGTCGGAACCCATATATCCCTAAGGTCCCTGCTTTTTTACCTGTTGCCATCACCATCCAAGCTGGAACCGTAATTGGAGGGTCAGAGCTTCTTAGATTTCCGTAGACTCCTTTATTCATTAGATTTCTAAGGTTTGGGCACTCGTCTTTAAAATCTTCAAATAATGTCTTAGATGTAGCGCAATCTAGACCAATGACTATTAATTTTTTCTTATTACTCAAGATAAATTCTCCTAATCGGCTTCGATAAATGGATTACTATATTTTAATATAACTTCAGCGACTTCAGGTCTCATAACATCCGCCGTTGGTGGTTTTCCAGCAAGAAGAGCTTCTCGAATCTTTGTTCCTTTAAAAAAATCGTGGAGTTCAGGAGGGTGAGGACAGACTTTATCGTTTACAATTGAATTACACTTCTTGCAGCGCGAAAAAGATCGAAAGAATAACGGTTCTATCCCTAAATCCGGAAACATATCAAAAATTTTATGGGCATCGTATGGCCCGTAAAAATCTCCCACTCCAGCATGGTCTCTTCCTATTATTATGTGGTCGCAGCCAAAATTTTTTCTTGCAATTGCGTGAAAAATAGCTTCTTTTGGACCCGCATATCGCATTTCCGTTTCAAATGTGCTTAAAACAACGCGATCTTCGGGATAATAGTTTTTAATCAACGCCTTATAAGCGTTAATTATTACTTCATCTAAAAAGTCCCCTGCTTTTTTTCTACCGATCACAGGATTTATAAAAAGCCCATCAACAAATGTTAAACCCGCTTTCTGGACATATTCGTGTCCTAAATGAGGTGGATTTCTCGTTTGAAAAGCTACAACTCGATCCCAACTTTTTGCTTTAAACAGAACGCGCGTCTCTATTGGTTTTAAATCTAAGTCAGGGAAAATGGGAGGGACATCGTTAACTAGGAATATTTCTCCTCCTATTAGCTTTTCTTTTTGGTCAAAAACTTTTTTAACTCCTGGATGAGATTTATCTATTGTGCCATATACTTTTTCTGCAAAGCTTTTTTTGTTATAATTATAAATATCTTTGATGTTAAACAAAGCAATCGGGTTATTAGAAAAGTCGGTTAATATTACGGAATCATCTTCTTTAAGGGTCGATATCTCGCTTTTAGAGACATCGAGCACAATTGGAAATGGCCATGCGATCTCGTTTTCTAAATACATATCATCCAGAACGTTTAGCGTATCGTTTTCGGTCATAAACCCTTCTAAAGGGCTAAAAACTCCAAACGCGATGTTTTTAATAACTTTCAAAGTTTCCGAATCGGTTTTTATTTTTTCAAACTCGTCAATTTGGTCTAAAATTCTTTGCTTTTCTCTTTCAGGTAGTTCTTTATTAATCAAACTACCCCCATGTGGTTCTATCATGATTTTTCTATCTTCTTAATTATTGTTTTCTTTGATATTTTAATTTAATCGATATATCCTAGATTTCTTAATCGTTGTTTTACTTTCTCTTCTTCGTCTTCTGTAAACGCTTGTTTTGTCTTTTCATCTTGCTCGATTGAAGATAAAACTTGCCTTAAGACATAAGTTACATAACTAGATACTGAAGAAAAGCCAGTCCCTTTCATTCGCTCTTTTACCTTGTCTGCTAAAGGTTTGGGAATAGAAACCGTCGTATATTCAACCTTATATTCATCTTTAGACATATATTTTCACTACATTTTTACTTTATATTTATTAAATTAAAAAGAAATTTATTATATATAACTTTACTTAACGCCACATAATTAATCTAATTAAAATCATAAAAAAGCATATTAATTCAATTTGAAATTAGGTTAACAACTTAAAGTCCTAAGAATTTTAAGTTTCCTGATTTTACTCATATATTTAAACTATTTATAAATATTTAATCAAGTAGTCTAATTTAAATAATTTTATTAAAGATTTTAATTAGTTGAAGTAAGTTTATATAACGCTCTTCCGTTTTCATATACGATAAGACGCTCAGCATAATTTAAACAAGAATTTTTGAGAATAAAATTTACGAATTGCTCTCGATTGAAATTCATATAATTTAGACATGCTGAATTTAAGTTTTAAAATAATGATTTATATTATGTAAAAAATATTAAAAGTAAATTTGTGAATGAATCTATTAAAAATTTTCTTCAACACTTTATTTCCTTTGTAGTATGTATTTTAGTGAATTAGATATCAAATCTAAAAATAGGGATCAAAGCTAAACTTCACATAGACAAGGAATAATCTCCAATTTCTTTTCTAGAAAAATCACTAATTTAGTTATATGGTGATATAAATAAAGCTTGAATTGCAATTCCTTTACGAATTATTTAATTGTTATATTTTCTGAAATCTCTTTGTATATAATGACCTGATTTTATAAGTTTTTCTTCTTTCAATCCCAAATTCAATTTCTTAGAAATTTTCTTTAAGTTTTTTTTAGTTATACTTTCAATATCCTCTTGGCTCATTTTTGTGAAATTAATAGTGAAATCTTGGCGATCTCCCATTTTCAATAAATATTCTTCCTCATCTTTTATAATACCCCTCTCAATAGCAAGATCATACATTGGCGTGTCAGGTTGTGGTAATAAATAACCTGTACTAGGATATATATTACATTTTAAACAACAATCAAAAGTTTTTTGAAGTGTTTCTGGGGTTTCTTGGGGATATCCAATAACTATACTAGTTCCGGGCATAATCCCAACTTCATGTAATATTTTTGTTTGAACTTCAAAGTCGTTAATTTTAATTTGCTTATCCATTGCTTTTACTATTGGCTCATCTGCCGATTCAAGTGAGTACTCTAATGAAACACATCCTGCTAACTTCAATTTTTTAGCTAATTCAATATCATTTTCTTTAATGAATCCAGCCCTACAATCTGCTGTCCAAAAAATATTTATCTTTTTTTTAATAAAAGAATCAGCTAAATTTTCAGCGTGTTTTTTAGAGAAGAGAGATAATTCATCAGCAAATTGAACATAATTTAAGCCATACTTTCCTTTAAGTATTTCAATTTCATTTACAATATTTTCTACTGAACGATGACGATATTTTTTTCCTTTAAAAACATGAAAGCAAAATGTGCATTGAAAAGGACATCCTCTTGCAGTATTGATTGGAAGTGCTTTGATTTTATCAAATTCCATAGGATATGGTTCAGAAATACTTAATTTGAAGCGTTCTAGATAAACATCGATATCAAATAAATCATAATTTATGAAAGGAAAATCATCTAAAGACTTGATCAATTCCCTTTCCTCTGTAAAAACAACTTTCCCATTTTTTTTGAAAAAAATTCCTTTTACATCTTCAATTGGAGTTTTATCTCGTAAAGCACTTAACAATTCTATAATAGTAATATCACCTTCACCAATAACTCCAATATCTGCTTTCGTCTTATTTAATAAGATATGAGGAATTGAAGTTGCAACAGAATTTCCAACTATAATAGGAACATCATGATATTTTTTAATTAGCTCACATATTTTCTTTATATATTTATAACCTGTTACTATACAACCCATAGCAACGACATTAAACTTAGCGTTCTTTATTTGCATTTCTAATTCTTCATCTGATAACCTTAAAACATCTAGATCGAGTATTTCAGATTCGAAACCGGCATTGGATATTGCTGTAGCAATATATGCGAAGCCAATTGGGAAAAATAATCTTTCGCTCTTAGGCCGTAGACTGATATTAATCAATTGAATTTTAAATCTTTAATGATTCTTATTTTTTTTAACTATTTATTTAAGACTATAATCCTTAATTTCTAGTTCTTAATTTTTTGTAGTGGAAGAGAGATGAGAATAATAAAACAGCGGTCCTTTTAATATAAAAATGGAAAATAAGCTTGCTAACCTCGCAAAAAACATTTAAATTAGGGGTTTTCTAACCCAATATCTTTGAAAAGAGTGTGATTTAGCCAATAAGTTTGAAATATAGTTTCATTTCGATTTATGTGATAATCTAATAATTTTATCTTAATCATTATTTCTTAATACCCCAGAAATATAAATCACAATGATTAGTTTCCACTTCAAATTCATATTCTTCAAATATATCATCTATATCTATACATTTTCTTATATCAGATTCTGTCAAAGTTTTAAAGTATTTATTATCCCAGTTATCTCGCGAAACATTAGGCATTGTTTTCCAATTTTCCAATTTTCCAATTTTTCTTTACTTTCTTTTTCCAATGAAGCAACTCCATGAACTGGTCGGCCGGTGGTGGCACAAGTAAAAATGAAATAACCGCCTGATTTTAACATTCTGATTGCATTCTGAATACTCTCTTTATAGTATGGATTATGTTCCCAACATTCACACGAGATAATTACATCAAATGTTTCATCGAGTGCATCGTATTCTTGTGCCGGGCAAACAACATCAACACTTGGTCCAGGTCCTATATCCAATCCAATAAAATCACAATTATCAAAAAATGGTTCTTCGTTACCATTCACATCAAATGATCCTATATCCAACACTTTACAATCTTTAAAAGCCTTTGGGTTTTTATTCTTTAGTCTTTCTAAATAATCTCTCTGTTCTTTATGTGCCATAAGTATATTTTTTAAAGTTTTAAAGAGAGAATATTTTATCTTAATTAAAAATAACTAGATCCCTTAAATCCTCAAGATTCACAATACACATCATAGATTTAAAAGAATGACTATAAAAAAAATCAATATAGAATTTTCATATCTTTTGCATTTTCATTTAGTTTAACCTTATCATATATCCTAACAAGGTTTTTATTTTTTGGATTATTATCAAAATCAAAAAGGAGTTTTATATCTTCGGTTTCATAGGTTTTTCGTTCTATACAACTCGACCAAAATTCCAGTGAAGAAAGAAGTCCATTAAATGACCCCATCATCATACACAGATTTATCAACGACAGAACAGATGACCTGATTATAGGCAAACTCTCGAATTAGCAAACCGCACCACATATATAATATTAAAATATTATGGCTTTAAAAAAATTGTTTTTACAGATATATGAAATGATACCCCCAGTTCTAAAAAAAACACTATATTCTATTCATTCTATAGGGATGAATTTGCTGTCTCCAATAATAGTTTTAAAAATGAGTAGAGGTAAATTTTTGAACAGAAAAATCAAGAATATAAATGACATTCCTAATGCTATTGAGTTTGCTACATCTTTTCAATACCTTACTTTTTCTATTAAAATGGCTCAAGTTAAATATGAGATCACTAAACTTCTTGAAATTCTTAAAGATTTCAATCCTAAAGTAATCCTTGAAATAGGAACAGCTGGAGGGGGAACACTTTATCTCTTTACTAGAATAATTGATCCCGAAGCCACCATAATAAGTGTAGATCTTCCGGGGGGATCTTTTGGAGGAGGATATTCCGAATGGAAAATACCTTTGTACCAAACCTTCACGAAAAATGGGCAGAAAATTAAATTGGTGAGAGCCGATTCCCATAATCATAAAACATTTAAACTCGTTAAGACCGTTCTTGCCGATAATAAGGTGGATTTTCTATTTATCGATGGAGATCACACCTATGAAGGCGTTAAGAGAGATTTCAACATGTATTCAAGTTTAGTTAAAGTTGGAGGAATAATCGCTTTTCATGACATAATGGAGACTGCCCCTGGGTCTGGATGCAAGGTTAATAAGTTTTGGAATGAAATTAAAAATGATTATGAATATCTTGAAATAATTGAAGATATGAAACAAAAATGGGCTGGAATAGGCGTAATTTATCTATGAGAATATTAAATACAAATGGATTGGAACTCTCATAATCATGCTTTATTGATACAATAATATATAAAGCTATTCCAATGATAATAATAAAATTATGGTACTTCTAATATAAAAATGGAAGATAAGCCTGCCAACCTCGTAGAAATACATTTAAATTTGGCTCCATTTCCATAGGTGGCTTTAATGTTAAATATGGAAAAGGATACATTCCTAATTTCCAAAAAAGAAAACAAAGCTTTCTGCTTAAATTTTTATTTTTTAACACTATGGAATTTTTATTTAAAACATAAGGTTTAAAACCTTCTCTTTTTAAAATCTCTCTTTCATATGAAGTTACTTTGCCTAAAATCCATAATAATGAATTCGATTTAAGTAATATTGAGATACTCCTCGCCAAATATTTCCATTCAGCCTGATTTTCTAAAGTTTCTAAAATTCCAATATTATAAGAGCGGGATTCTTGGATACTATTTAAAATAGTTGTTTTTATTTGATGACTCACTCCAACACTTTGAAAATAAAGATCAGCTTCATTTTTTGAATTATCAGAAATAAAGGCATGAGTTATTCTTAATCTTGGTAAATCCGCCAAATCCGCTGATGGTTTAAGATTATTTTCTGTTATGGAAATTAATTTTAGCGATTCATGAATGCGATGCAATTCTTGGATATTTTCATATAACCTTACTCTCGCATTAAAAAATTCCGGAGATTCCACTCGTTTTTGCTGACATCGATCATCATTAATAGATAACAAACGGGGATCGATTTTATTTTCAAAAACGAAGTCTGAAACAGTGAGTCCTAGACTTTCAGAAGTCGGAAAAACATTTTCAGCTTGAAGTTTCCCTGCTTTAGCAATCGCCTCTGCTTCAGCAGGATGATTATAATAATAAATAATTTTTTCAAGTAGTTCTTCAAAATTACGCCATATAACCAAATGCACTCCCGGTTCGAAAAATCGATAAAGGAATGTTAGCGAGCTTAATTCGTCAGCGAAGCATAAAGCTCCAGCAGAAAGACAATTGTATATTTGAGGTGTAATTTGTCCATTTAAACTACTAATGGCAACCATTTTTGAATGCGTTAAAACTTTCCTCCACATTGGAGTGGGAAGTCTATTATAGTAATTATAAGGGACATTATTCTTAGGCAATTTTTTTTCTATAAATTGTACCATCCTACATCTACGTGGATGAGATGACTTCCACCTTTTTCCAATATAAGTCACACCAGACTTTTTATTATTTACTGTTTTAAATTTCGCACTAACGCGAGGAAAAAATGCACTATGCTTGATACCTGCTTCATAAAAAAAATGTAAATGAGTTGGTTGACCAGCTATAATTATATGTTCAAAATTCTCACGTTTTACGTAATTAATTATTGCACTAAGAGGATACATTAGATGAAATGTGTCTCCAACATAAGCAAATTTAGGGCATTTTATCTTATATAAGTTTTTTGGAAAACAGATTTTATTACCTGCTTCGAGAATTGAAAAAACTAAATCAATTTTTTGATCTTTTTCATTTAGCTGTGAAAGTACTTCATCCATATCGAAAAAACGGCCACTTGTACGAATAAATTTTCTTTCTCTTGTATCTTTATTTTGTAGTTTAGGACCACAAAATATTTCGCGCTTACCACATAAAGGATAGGGATGAGTAATTTCGTTATCTAAATGCCATGGTATAAGTGCAATATTTGGTAATTTCTCTAGGTAATTTTTATTATTTATATGATCTTTTATGGGCATAATTACTCTCTAATTTGCCAATTTTCAAATACAAATAAATATTGATAAGTTAAAAAATGTGTTTTTTTTAATTCTGATTGGATCTTTTTCATTCTAATCCCAGCATTAGGCACAATTTCATGGAATGATACTTGGATATTTCTAATTTTTTTTATATCTCCAGAGTTAATTAAATCTTCTAATAAATCAAACTCTGCACCTTCAATATTTAGTTTTAATAAATCGATTCTATTGATATTCCTTTCTTTAATAAAATCTACCAATCTTACAAAATCAACATTTTCCAATTTATTTCCATTTTTATAAAGGGAAGAACTATCCTTATCAACTGAAATTTTAGTCTTATATGTTTTATTACTTAACCCAAAGTTATATACAACGATTTTTTTATTTTTTGAAAAACGTTTCTGAATATTATTAGCAAATTGTTTAACAGGGTCAAAAACAAAGATTTTACAGCAATATTTTGAAAAAATATCGCTTGTCCATTGTCCTTCATATCCCCCTGCATCAAAGACTAATGAATCTTCATCTAAATCATAATCCAACCGATGCGTTTGATATCCTTTATTGTTTTTCCAAGCTATACAGTGTTGATAATATTTACTTCTTTTTTTATCTTCTCTTTTATTAAGAAGATTAAGGAAATATTTTACTATTTTAAAATCTCTTATATTAGTGCTTCTCTGTAATATACTTCTCAATAATAAACACATTTTTACTTTTTTATATCAATTTAAAAAAACGGTTTAAATTAAGTTAAAAAAAATAAACATAATAATTTTTTGATTCACATTAAGATTTAGAAATCACTCAACTACAGCAAACAAAATAGATTCAGCACGTCTTATTGAATAATGATTTAGATAGAATTTATAATTTAGATTTAATGAATTTATAAATTGAGGGATTTTATAATAATGTTCCAAATCGTGGTATACTGAAATTGCTAGTTTGGGGTTGAATCTAGCGAGGGTTTCTTTTGCGCCTAATAAAACTTCAAGTTCAGCACCTTCTATGTCCATTTTAATGAAATTAACTTTTTGAATATTATTCCGTTTTACAAAATCATCTATCGAGATTGTTTTTATTGTTTTAGAAGATCTCCTTGACGGTTGAAATTCGATCTTACTCCCTGTTCCATCTTCTAATATATACATATTCTGATCAGATTTACTCCATAAAGGAATTTCAATCAATTCTATAATTTGCTCTAATTTGGGATTTAAACTCAAGTTTTTTCTTAAGGTCTTAATATTGCTATTAATAAATTCAAATGTATAGACTCGCCCAAGTTCTTTAACTTTAGTAGCAAAATAAAGAGCAGTTTCTCCAAAACACCCACCTCCATCTAATACTACATCTCCTTCACATGCTTCTATTACTTTTTTATGGTCATATTTATATTGTTGTAATAGAAAAATATAACTAATAATTACATCATTATTAAACAGTTTAACAGGAATTCCTATTTTGTTTAAATTGTATAGTTGTAGATTATATCTCCCAGAGATTAAAGTTTCTTTTTCTTGTTTTAATTTTAAAAAAAAATCAACTCTAATTTTATTCCAAAATTCATAAACCTTTGGTGAAACAAATGTATTATTAAAGCCATAGATATGGGCAACCATTATTCTAATAAGCATGTTTTTGGAATATGAATCTTCTAATAAATTAGAAGACATTTGAAATCCTCTAAAATGGTTGAAGAGCTTTCTAAATTTCGTTAAATTTTTCACATTATCTAAAAATCTATGTAAAGTACTACGATCTTTATATAAAAAATAAGAGTTTTCCTTTATTACTTCATTAGGAATGATCTCCAATATTAATTTAAGAAAAAATTTGAAATAATAATTCATACAATTGAATACTGTTCTTAAATTTATTTATATATGAGAGGTTATAATAGTGTATAATATTTATTTTTTTTTAGATAATTGGTAATCATTCAACTATAGCAAACAAAATAGATTCAGAAGGTCTTATTGAATAATGATCTAAATAGAATTTATAATTTAGATTTAATGAATTTATAAATTGAGGGATTTTATAATAATGCTCCAAATCGTGGTATACTGAAATTGCTAGTTTGGGTTTGAATCTAGCGAGGGTTTCTTTTGCGCCCAATAATGCATCAGGTTCAGCACCTTCTATGTCCATTTTAATGAAATCAACTTTTGGAATATTATTTCGAATTACAAAATCATCAATTGAAATCGTTTTAATTTTTTCATATGATTTTTCTGAGGGATGAGATGTAATCATGCTACTTGGGCCATCTTCTATTATGTATAATTCTTGATCAGAGGTATTCCATAAAGGGATTTTGATCAATTCTATAAATTTCTTTAATACCGGATTTAAACTTAAATTCTTTTTTAAAATCTTAATATTATTATTTATAAACTCAAATGTATAAATTCGGCCAGTATTCTTAACCTTAGTAGCAAAATAAAGTGCTGTATTTCCAAGACCTCCTCCTGCATCTATTACAATATCGCCCTCACGCGTTTCTATTACTTTTTTATGATTATATTCATACTGTTTAAATAGAAAAGAGTTAAAAACGCCTTTAACATTATCAAATAGCTTGATAGGAATTCCTATTTTGTTTAAATCACACAAATTAAAATCAAAATAATTAGTCGAATATATCTCATCTGTTTTTACTTTATCATATAAATTATCTTTTTCTTTCCAAACGCTATGAATTTTAGGAGAAACATGTATATTATTAAAACCATAAATATGAGCAACCATTATTCTAATAAGAATGTTTTTAGAATAAGAATCTTCTAATAAATCATAAGTCATTTGAAAACCTTTTATTTTCCCAAAAAATTTCCTAATTTTTGTAATATAAATAATTTTTATAACAAATCTCTTAATATAAGTATAATCTATTCTTTTTTTTAGAGTTCCTTCTTTCTTTCCGCTGAAAGGAACGATTTCCGAAACTAATTTTCCCAGAAATTTAAAATAAAAGTTCATACTTATTATATTTCCTTTTAAATCTAATTTATTTTGATAAATAATAAATCTTAATAATAAATAATTTTTACTAAATCGAGGATTTCCTTTTATTCTAAAAAAATATGTTTTCCCATTCCCTTGTATCGTAAATCATCAATAATTGAATAATCAAAATTCTTTATTCGAAAATTAATCCATTTACCCAAATATGGTTTCTCAATATTAATTATTCCGGCAATTGCATCAATACCACTCCCGACATCTATATAGACAGCTTGTTTATATTTTTTAAGTCTATGTAATAAAATAGATTTGACGTGCCCAATACCGACAAGAAAAATTGCAGAACTTGAATTTGCTAATTGTTCACCAACGATTTTTTCCAGAGTATGAACATCATCGGCCGCAAATCTTTGTGGAATATGAATATAATCATTAAATTTTTCAATTCCTAAAAAATCTCTATATTCTTTATATTTTAATAGTCGTTCAATTAATTGCAGTTTTTCTTTTGCTCCGATGAGACCAATCTTTCCTTTAAAGGTTCTAAAGAACCACTTATTAGGCATTAAACCATAGATATACTCTGATGGATAATCAATTTTTCTTTCTGGAAATAATTCTTTAAATTTACTTCTATTTCGAGGATATAATAAGGTACAAACAAAATCGTTTTTTAAAACACCATCTACAAATTCTTTATGATTTAGCTCTTCAAAAGTTTTTGTTATTGCCCGGAATCCAGGCCTAGCACTTCCAATTGTCTGTTTCGTTAGGAAATAGTATTCTCCATCTCCAAATCTATAATATGTTTTACATTTATTTTGATTCACATAATTAATCAGTTCATTTTTAAATTTTTCCAGATCCGTTTGGAAATTAGGATAGGTTTCAGGATCATCATAAATACGGTTTGGATCAAAATTTAATGTTCCCGGAATTTTATATAAATCTAAATATTTATGACGAGTCTCTAATTTATGGCGAATATAGGCATATCCTCTAAGATATTCTCTCTGGGATTTTTTAAAACATTTTTCTACCTTAAAATAGTTAGATTTTACAAGTCTTGAAATTAGTGAATTAAAAAGATACCTTATGCCCAATAGATTTCTTATAGAAATATAGAAAATTTGTCTTATTAATTTGTTATCTTTAAGATGAAAAATGAGTTGATTTGAGGATTCATTATTTTTATAAAATTTTATTTTCTTTTTAATTAAAAATAAAGCTGTTTTGAAAGCCATCAATAGAAATTAATTATGAAAAAAATTTAATTCTTACTTTTTATGTAAAGCAAAATATTAAAAATATGTAATCTAAATCAAACTTATTAGTTACTTTGCTATTTGACGAGATAAGTTATCAATTTTAGTTTTAATTTAACTAAATTATTTTTAGATATTTCT
This sequence comes from Promethearchaeota archaeon, assembly GCA_030668025.1. Next base: position 3,309 of record DAOUUT010000019.1, on the reverse strand, counting down.
TTCATCTCGAAAATCTATCATAGATTTTTTTTGTTTCTATAGCAATTGTTTTCCATTCAAATTCGTTGGCTAATTTTAAGTTATATTCCCCCATCTTTTTTAATTTGTCTCTATTCTCTATTGCTTTTTCTAATGCATTTAGCAATCCATCCATTTTTTTAGGATTATAGAGAAATGCCCCATTTTCATTTATAGTTTCTGGAATACAACCTAATCGAGGAGCTATAATGGGTTTTCCAAAACTCATAGCTAAAAAAATTCCTCCAGATGTGAGTACTTTTTTAAATGGATAAACGATTATATCAGATGCTTTGAAATATACCTGAATTTGATCCTCAGTAATGAATTTAAATATAAATTTAATATTTGGACTATTCTTTATTCGATTGAGAATATCTCTCTTGATTTGATTATTTATCGGTTTCCCAACTATCAATAATCTGACATTTCTATTTCTTCTTAATTTTTTAAAACTTTCAATAAGGTTTATTGTTCCTTTATAAGGTCTTATTGGACCAAAAATTAAATATATAAAGTCATTGCTTTCAAAATTTAGATCGTCACGTGCTTTTTCCTTAGAAATCTGATTTTCATAACAATTAAAATTTCCATGTTTAATCAAATGGATCTTATTTTCAAGAGCTCCAAATTCTTTTATGAATTCTTTTTTAGCATATTTGCAATGACAAATTATTGCATCTACTTTCTTAGAAAAAAATTTTCTACCTAATTTTTCAATCTTTCGATAATTACATTCATGACTATATAGATTATGTATAGTCCAAACAATTTTTGCTTTCAAAAGATATTTTACAATATAAATATCAATGACGAATATTAAAAGTTTTAACCGCGAAAATAATTTATTTTTAGAGCTAAAGCCAGAATAACCTTCGACCCAATGCATATGTATAAGTTTAGTTTTTAATTGAAAAACATTTCTTGAGATTGGAAATAAAAATGCCCCTTTACTCAATACATTTGGAAAAATTACTTCAATACCTTCATTGAAAAGTTCTTTTGCTAATAGGTATTGATAAATGGATCCCCCTCCAAAATTGGGCATCATAATTATTTTTTTTTTCAATTATTTTCTCCCATTTACATGAAAAATTTTAAATATATAATCAGTACTTAACTAAATAAAAATACACCACTTTCCTATTAATTCTTTAGTTCGATAAAATTTTGAGATGGGCGGTCCAGTGAATTTTTTGTAAAATCTCCTTTATACAAAAGTTTTTTAAGAATTTTTTAATATTAAAAATTGATGAAATTAAAGAGTTTAACTTCAAAAATCGAAACTTTTTACGAAAGTTATATAGCAAGAATAGAAAAAGGTTATTTATTAAAATATCATTTTATTTATAAGAATTATTTAAGATTAGTAAAAGGTTTTAGATTTTCATCGAATACCCCTAATAAAATACCCTGGATGAATACTACTTTAAAAAATAGAGAAGAAGTAAATCTTGCTATTAAAATCATTAAAGCTTCGAAATTAAATCTTCATTCTAATGTTCCTGAGAAAAATTGGGACTCATTAATTGCTTTAAAAATAATAACTCAAAATACAAATAGTTCAGCGAAGATTTTGGATGCAGGAGGTGAAATTAATTCTTCAATTCTTTTTTGGCTTTATCAATTAGGATTCTCTAATTTGAAATGTTTGAATTTACAATTTAAAAAAAGGAAGAAAAGAGGGAGAATTGAATTTGTTCCTGGAGATTTAACTAAAACCCCCTTTCCTAATAATTACTTTGATATTGTCACATGTATTAGTGTTATTGAACATGGTGTTGATGAAGTAAAATATTTTGAAGAGATGAAAAGAATTTTGAAAAAAGGAGGGATACTTATTACATCTACTGATTATTGGGAAAGTAAAATAGAAACTGGCGGAAAACTCGCATATAACAATCCAATTTCTATTTATGATAAAGATTCGGTTAAAAGATTATTAAATAATGCATTTAAATCAAATTTCAGATTATATGGTCCTGAAATAGACCTAAGTTGTCAAGATAAAGTAGTAAATTGGAAAATGTTTAATTTAGAATTTACTTTTCTAATTTTTTGCTTACAAAAAATGTAAAAAAATTTGGATAGTTTCCAAATTGGTTCTAGGCATTTAGTTTTATGAATATATCATCTAGACTTGTTTCTAATTCTTTAATTTGCTTAATAGGATGTTTTTCAAGAATTCCAAATATTTTTGGATAGCAATTTCGATCTTGAATATTAAAATATACAATATCTTTATTACTTTCTATATTGCTAACATAATTTAAAGAACTTAATTCATCAGTTAATTCTATAATTTTATCTAAACCGATCTTTATTTGAATTTTGATTTCTTTTTGAAGGAATTTTACAAAATTTTCTTTTGTATCAATTTTTATAACATTCCCTTGTTTAAGAAAAGCAATCTTACTACACATAGATTCTACTACATTCATTTGATGTGAAGTAATAAATATCGTTTTTTTAAGATTTGTTAGTACCTTCATTATTTCTTTAACTATTATTGGATCTAATCCTAACATTGGTTCATCTAAAAATAAAATTTTAGGATTTATTAATAAAATCCTCGCCAATGCTAATTTTATCTTCATACCACTTGAGTAGGTCTCTACCCACTGATTTAACTTACTTGTTAAACCTAACATTTCAACGATATCCTTGATTTTCTCTTCATAATCATTTATATTATAGATTTTACAGAAAAACTTTAAATTTCTATAACCTGTTAATCTATAATAAATCATTTCATTTCCAAGCATCAAGCCTACATTCTTTTTTATAAAATACCGATCTGTTAAGACATTTCTACCAAGCACCTTAGCATAACCCTCTGATGGCTGTAATAAACTCGTTAGAATGGATACCAATGTTGTTTTACCCGCTCCATTAGGTCCAAGTAGTCCAAATATTTCTCCCTCCTTGACCTTTAAATTTACATTATTTAATGCTGTAAGTTTTTCAGCTTTACCTCTCATCTTGTATCTTTTTGTTAAATTAAATGTTTCTATTACATAATTTTCATCCATTGATTCATTTTCCTTAGGTATATTACTATTTATTGTCATATTAGTATCCAGATATTCCAAATTTATCATAGAATGTATTAAAAAAATATACAGAAAAAATAGGCAAAATTAATGTACCTCCAACAACTACAATGATGTGTATAGGTGTTAGAAAGGTTATAGCTAAATTATAATCAATTCCCATTAACCATAAAATCCGTATTATATCAATAAAATAATATAAAGGATTAAATAAAATAATGAATTGGATAATTTCAGG
>DAOUUT010000168.1 GCA_030668025.1 Promethearchaeota archaeon | reverse complement strand
TAAATATGCCCTCTTCTAAAGAGCCTTCAATACCCTCGTCTACTAATTCATAAATGAGATTCTCTGCGTCCTCATTAGTTTTATTAAGTGCTTGAGCGAGTTTATCAATCGGTAAACTTCTTTGCAGTTTGATTAAACCCCTAACTCTCTTTTTTATTCGGTCTTTATTATTTGAAGATGACAGATTGATTTTAACTCTAGGTTTGAGGTTTTTCCCTTTAAATTCGCGCTCAATCCTATCTGAAAAATCTTCTATACCTGATTCTTTAACCGCTCGTTCAATACTTTCGCCCCATTCCTCTAGTTTCTTAAAGTCTCCGATGTTGTTTTTCACGAACTTCATTGACTTTCGAATAAGCTCTGATACGGAAGAACCTAATTCGTCTGACCAATCCCTCCATTCATCGCTTGTATCACTATCCACTGAAATGTTAATGCGCTTTGAGGTTTTTTTCTGTGCTTTTCTATGTGCTTTTTCTAGTTTTTTTCGGATTTTGTCCTCATATTTCTCTCTTTGTTCTTCCGTCTTAATCCTTATCAATTCAAGTCTTTCTCTAGCACGCTCAATTTGCCCCCTCGCATCCTCTCCTAAATCATCCAATCCTTCCGTTGTTTCCCCAATTTCCTTTATCAAATCTAATCTTTCCTCCTTCAGATCTTCTAAGGCTTCTCTTAAATCATCTTTAATTTCTTCCTTTGCGTCCCTAAGATCGTCTATTTCGTCCTCAAAATCTTCGTGTATATCCTCTATTTCGTCTAGAAGATCGTCTTTAATGTCTTCTAAATCCCATCTTATCTTTTCGCTTAACTTTTCTATTTCTCGCTCTTCTTTTTCTTCGTTTTCGTTTTTTCCTGGTTCTTTATACATATCAATTCCTCTATACTATTTGTTGGTTATTTTTCTAATTTATCCTTGGCAATTTCGGAAATTTGAATAGGTTCGTGAGTTAAAGTTGCTTTTGCATTAATTTCAATGGTATCAATATAGTAAACTTTTCCTGTAATCTCCGTCCGCTTACCAATTTTCACGTTTCGTCCTTTAACATCCCCTTGTACAAATGTGTTAATTATCTCAACATCATTCGTGGAAAATATATTACCAAACACTTTATATAGATGTTTTACTATTTTTTTCAGATCAAAAGAACTTTGTGTCCCGATAAACACATTATTTCCAGTAATATCCCCCCTGACTGTAGTTGACCCGTCAATTTCAATGGTCTCTTCTGAATTTAATCCATCACCTACTTTTGTTGAGCCTGAAAGTCGAATTCCTTGAAGCGCTTCAATTTTATCATCGCTCCTTAACGACCCCGAGCTCACTAACGCTCCTTTTATTTTAATTTCCTCGCCGATTGTTGTCGAGCCAGAAAACTTTGCGTTCCCGTCTCCATGAAGGGCTCCCAAAATTCTGAACGAGCCCGAACTTTTAATGTCGCCGTGAACTGTTAAATTTCCTTCTCCTCTCGTAGAACCAGAAGATCTAAAACCTTGACATTCAATATCTCCATCCATTTTAAGTGAACCTGAAACTACTATATTATCTTTAATACTCATCTCAGAGAGTTTTCCCGATCCTGAAATTTTCATTTTTTCCACCATTTCTCCATTTTTTATTTTTTTTAATTTATTTTATTTTTTTTGTTTCTATTTTAACTTAATTTAAAAAAGTTTATTTATTTATGAAAATAAATAACGAGGGTTAAGATCTTGCCAATTTTTACAATTTCTCTTAATCTCTTTAACTTCTTCAAAATACATGGGATTTAATTCCACTTTTCTTATAATATCCATCTTTTTTAACTCCTTTTTAACTATTATTTCTCGCTTTTTTTTTTTATAGATTGGGAAATTTTTCTTTTAATTTTCTTTTCTGTGAATTTTTTTTTATTTATTTTTTATCGTGAAAAACTTTTTTTTTCTTTTTTTTTGATTGTGTTTTTTATTGTGTAAATAAAAATTATAAAAAATATTTTATATTTAGTAGTTTACAAAAGTATTAGTTAAAGCTTGGGAATATATCTTACATTTAACATCTTTTATTGCTGGTTTTTTATTATAGCTCATTTTTATTTCCTCCAAATTGTTTTTTTTTTATTTTGTTTTATTATTTTTTTTTATTTTTTTGTTTCTAATTAATATATTATTTTTTTCATATATAAATGTTGTGTATTTTTCGTGTGTATTAGTGATCAATAAAAGTGTGTATTAATCGAAAAAGAATAAGTGAAAATGAAGAGCATTCATTCTCTATCCTTCATGTATTAAGTTTGTATCAAATTATGTCGTGAAGATAGAGGGTTATATGGCGTACATTAAAAAAACTCGACATAAAATTTACTCAGGAATATGGTAGAAATATAAAAAAGAGTTTTTTAAAAAAATGAAATTATAGCTGAGAATTAAGCCAATTAATTACATCCTGATAAACTTCATCGCGGTTAATTTCGTTAAAAATTTCGTGTCGAGCATCTTCATAAAATTTATACGTTACATCCTTTATCCCATATTTTTTAAGGCGATTAATCATAGCCATAACCGATTTAGTTTTATTTCCTATAACGCATAACGAGCCAGAAATGAAGTGTATTGGTAAATCCTTTGGAATATTTTGCTCTTGTTTCGAATCATATATTTTCTCAAATCCATGAAGGAATTCTAGCCAGAGACTAGCGGGACTCACAAATCCGCACCAAGGATCGTCAATATATTTCTGTACTTCGTCTTTATCTCTACTAAGCCATTCAAATCCCGTTGCGCCTTCATCGTTCTGCCAATCGTGATTGTTAGATTTAAAATTCATATCGTACATTTTTTGGCTAGGCTCAGTGGGAGCTAATTTCTTAATTTCTCCTTTAAGAATGAGTTTTCCAGCTTTAATTACTAAAGATCGTACTTTACCGTTGGTGCCACTTAAAACACACCCTTTAATTTCATTCCCCCAATCTTGAATGTAATCTTGTGTTAGCATAGAGCCCCAAGAATGTCCTATTAAGAATATCGGAAGATTAGGATGTCCTTTTTTAACAATATTTGTTAATTCGTGAATATCGTTTACTACGGCCCTCCATCCATTAGGTCCTAAAACTCCAGCGTTCCCCTTCAAAGTTTTTTCGGTTAAATCGCCAGCGGTTCTCCCGTGACCGCGCGCGTCATTAGCATAACAAACATACCCGTCGTTACATAAAGCTTCTGCTACTCGTGCGTATCTTTTAGCATGTTCTGCTAATCCATGAATAAATTGTACAACAGCTTTAGGAGTTGTATCAGGTTCCCATTTGTATACGAATATTTCAATATCGTCCTTATCTTTAAAAGTAAATGTAGAACTTTTCAATTTTTTTAACCTTCATATATTATTTTTAAGAATTAAATAATTACTGTTTGAATTTTATTTATAATATACTATTCTGGAATTTAAGAATTTAGAACAGAAAAAGTAAAATAACCTGCACACAAGTTTTCAAAATAATACGCCACTTAACCTATACTTGAATAAATAAAAATTAAGATAAAATATTATTTACACACTACTAAGAAAATATCAGAATCAGTTTATTCCCATAATTCTAAGAAATCAAACTCAGATAATTCATTTATTCTTGGGAAATGTCTTCTGTCTTTTGTGATTAGCGTAACTTTGTTTGCTATGGCAATAGAAGCATTTAAAAGATCAAATTGAGGCACTCGAAGCCCTTGATCATCCAATTCGGCGCAAATTTCGCCATATATTTTACTTGAATTATTATCTAATGTTAGAATTTCCGGAAAATTTAATATAAACTTATTTAATTTTTTTACTTCGGCAATTTGTTTTTCTTTTGATTTTAGGCGATAGGCACCATACCATAGTTCACATGTGGTGATTTGAGTAATTCGTAGATCTGCTCCTTGAACTATCAATTCATTTATTTTTTTATTCGTTTCTTGATTTTTACCTCTCAAGAAATCAATAACTACATCAGTTTCAATAATTTTAATCATTGGTTTCGCGTCCTATTAAATTGTTTTCTCTAATTCTTTTTACATTTTCCTCTAACCCATTCCACAACTCAGGATCAAACTTGTTTTGCAATAATAGCCATGGATTGTCTTTTTTAGAAATCAACCTTTCGATCAATCTTGAGAATGATTCACCTTCTCGTTTTTCGTTTTTTAGTAAATTATATGCTTGCTCTGATAATGAAATTGTTTTTTGTGTCATAACTAAGTAACATAAATAGACCTATTTAAATAGATCTACTTTTTTCTCATTTTCATAATGTCGGTTGTTCGTAAATAAGTAAGTTGGATTTTAATTGAGATATCAATAATCACACAATATAAGAATAAGTTAGTCAAACCATGGAATCTCCTCCCCCGTGTATATGATTATCAAAAAATCTTTTATATTTACCATTTTAAGTTGATTTGTTCTTCTCAATCTTTTCCAATTTTAAAAAATTTATAAATGAAGGGGAATTAAAATTATTCCCATTTCATAAAAAAATAATTTTATATCTTATCAAATTTATCTGTAGTTTATGAGTAAAAACGATGATTTCGTTATTAAAAATTATTATTGTAGAATTTGTAATATTACTCATGAAATTAAACTTTACAAGAATCTCTCAGAAAAACAATCCAGGTTTCCTTTCTCGTACTCATTTCTACATGGAGAATTAAAAAATATCTTAACAATCCTTTATTTAGATAAAAGATTGGAAGTTCGAGGTGTAGATGTTCAGCAATTGAGAGATGATGATCTCTTTTCAAAAGAGCAAGTAGTATCAATATCAAGAACATTGATGGAAGAAATTGAAAGACTTAGAACAGAAAACGAGAATTTACAGAAAGATCTTACCAAACTAAATAAAAATTAATGTAAATTAATTAATTGTGATAATATTTAAGAGGGTATAATAATATGACATATGTTCGCTATAAGATGTGTATTTTTGGTGATGGAGGTGTTGGGAAGACTACATTAGTGAATCGCTACATCTCAGGGAAATATAGTGAAGATTTTAAAATGACGATTGGTGTTGATTTCTATACAAAGAATATAGAAATTGAAGGAATTAGAGTGAATTTACAGATTTGGGATTTTGCTGGAGAGCACCAGTTTAAAAATCTTTTACCAAATTATGTTATTGGTGCTTCAGGAGGGATATTTTTATACGACATATCGCGTTTTTATAGTTTAATTAATCTTGAAGAGTGGTTAAATGTTATAAAGGAAGCTCCAGACCAACGAGAACACCAAATGCCAATTTTAATAGTAGGAAGCAAATCAGACCTCGATTTAGAAGGTAAACGAACTGTTGATAAGGAATACGCTATAAATTATGGCAAAAAATACAATATTTTTGATTTCTTCGAATGTTCTTCTAAAACTGGCGAAAATATTGACTTAATTTTCGAAAAAATTGCCAGGAAAATGCTTGAATCAGCAGAGCTTTTATAATTATTTTATTCTTCAAATTTCTTTAGAAAAAATATCAAATTTCAAATCTCCAAGATTAAATCAAGTTAATTTGAGCTATTTTCTTATATATTTAGATTGGAGCAAATCATTGTAAAATTGTGGCTGAATTATCTGCTGAATGTATAGGGCATTTTTTATCACCATTCGTTCAAGAGCGACTTATTCAAAAAGAAGCAAGAGGAATTAAATCCTAAAACCTTTTTTTTATTTCTAAATTTCTTCAAAAAAGTTAAAAATGAGATAAACAATAGTATTATTATTAAAATTTTTTAAACCTAATTCGTAATCCAATATGTCAGAACAAGAAAATGGTAAGCTACACGGTAAATACGAAAGGTTTACGAGTAAAGATTTTGTAATATAAACGAAATGATGAAAAATTTATTAAAAAAATCAAAAAAGTGAATAAAAAATGAATATCAAAGATGTACTCTCTGAATTAAAGCAAAAAATAGGAGAAAGATATGTTTCGGATGATCCTGAAATTCAATTCTTATATCATTACGATTTTATTACGACTGAACCGGAAGGTAAATGTGATATTGCTATAATGCCAGATACCGCAGAACAAGTCCAAGAAATAGTAAAGATCGCCAATAATTACAAAATCCCTGTTATACCATGGGTTTCAGGTATAAATTTTGGCTCAATAGCCACACCTCGAAAGGGTGGGATTGTAGTTGACTTAAGAAGATTAAATCGCGTTCTTGAAGTTAATGAAGACGATATGTATGCTGTAGTTGAAGGAGGAATTACTTGGGCCGACTTAAAAGGATATCTAGATAGAAATCACCCCGATTTAAAAGCCGGAATAACATGGTCTCCTCCCGGAACGGGAGTGATACCCTCTTGCTTGTGCTATGGAATGTTTGATCTTGGTATGCTTGGGGGAACAGGAGCAGAGTTTATAAATGGCTTAGAAGTAGTCTTAGGTTCTGGAGAATTAATAAGAGCTGGATCATGTAGTCTTTCTAATTATTGGTATGGTAGGCAACCATTACCAGACTTAGCCGGCCTATTTATTGGTTGGGAAGGAACTACGGGAATAGTTACTAAAGCAGCAATAAAATTATGGCCAAAATTACCATATAGAGCTGATTTTTTGCCAATAGCTCCAAGAATAGAGGATGGTATACCAATGATCCTTAAACTTTCGAAAGCAGGATTAGGTATTATCGATCTATGCGCTCTAAATTTAGGTTGGAGTCAAGCACTTATGGGATTGGATGAAGAACATGTTGCTAAAGATCCTTTAGAATTTGGTTTGCCAGATTTTTTAGGACTAATCTCAACTCAAGCATATACAGAAAAACAACATGAAGCACAGTGTGAGGGGATAATGAATATATGTAAAGAATACGACATGGACCCTCTTCCAATTAAAGAACAATTAGAATCCTTTCCCGAAAATCTTCAAGGAATTATGGGACATTTAACACCATCCACAGGTGGTCAGACTCCAGTTCAATTTTGGGGATGTTGGAATTTTACTAGAGGTGGAGGTGGACAATGGATAGGAACCTATTGTTCTACAAGAGATATCGTAAAATTTTATAATATATCAAGAAAAATTTGTCTAAAATATGATAAACCCCCCCAATTTTACAGTAGAATTATGATGGGTGGCCATTATTGCGTTGCTCGTACGAATGTATGTTTTAATAAAAATGACCCTGAAGATATAAATAAAACAAGAATTCTTCTTAAAGAGATTCATAAAGCAGTACAAAATTTGGATGGTGTAGTTATGTATAAACCTCCATTATGGGCAGTTCAGCACTACAAGGATAAAACTCTACCAGCAACAACAAAATTAATTGAGAAGATTAGAAAAATACTTGATCCTAATAAAATTATGAACCCCGGACAAGGGATTTGAGGTAATTGTTATGGAAAAAGAAAAGAATATTAAGTATATAGAAGGAAAAGGTATAACTCAGATAACAACAGTGGCAAATCAAAAAAAACTTGATAGATACAAGGATTTAGAACATTATAAGGATATTTTGTATCAATGTGGAAAATGTGGTACTTGTCGAACAACATATCAACAAGAATTTTGGTCTCGTATTTGTCCTTCAGGAGAGTTTGGAAAATTTGAAGCTTTTTACCTTGGAGGGAAGAATCTTCTTAGTTGGGGTGTATCATCTGGAAAGGTTAAATGGTCAGCGAATCTTTCTAAAATATTGTATCAATGTTCGTTATGTTTAGCATGTACGCAACAATGCCAAATACCAGAAATTCACCATTATGCTGGAGAATGGTTAATGGCCATGAGAGAGCAGGCTGTTAAACTAGGTTTAGGACCTATGCCAGAACATTCTAGATATACGGATCATATCCTAATGGAAAACAATCCTTACATGGAAGAACATAAAAAAAGATTAAATTGGTTGCCTTCTCATCTTAATCAATCGTCCAACGCAAAAATTGCATATTTTGTTGGGTGTACTTCAAGTTATCGAGAGCAAAATGTCGCGATTGCAACAGCGGAGATATTAAATGCCCTAAAAATTGAATTTAAAGTTCTGAAAGATGAACATTGTTGTGGTTCTCCAGTATACATGACGGGTCAAACTGATAAAGCTAAAAACATTGC
>DAOUUT010000021.1 GCA_030668025.1 Promethearchaeota archaeon | reverse complement strand
TTCTTTCTTTATACCGGTATCCCTAATTTTGTCAAGTTCCTTTTTACAATTGAAGATACAGCTTCTTTCTGATTTCTTTAAAACTCTATTGAATAAATCTAAATCGGAAAAATAATCTATTATTTGGCGATAATTAATTTTTATAAAATCTGTTAATTTCGTAGTGCTTGGCTTCAACATCTGAATGGAATTCCTTATTAGATGGGTTAATGCTGAGGTTCTCGTATCTTTTATTGAACCTATTAAAATGATTCCCTTTTCAATACAATTAGAATATAATTTTTGATATTCTTTTAATAATTTATCATATTTTATAGAAATCTCAAGATCTTTGGAGAAGATTAAATTTATAGGCATAATAACGATTGAGCCATCGATAATGATTAAATCTATTGAGTTTTTTTTTTCAATTAACTCATTTAAGAGTTTAATTTCCATAAAGGTCATATCCATAGAAATCTTAGTTTCCACAGCATTCTCTTCACGGTTTATGTAATTTGCTTCTACCAAGTAATTATTAAACCCTGTTATGTCTGGAAAATAATCTATTTTAGAAGTATGATTTTTGTAGAAATAATAATTCACAGCTATGGCTTTCAAAAAGGAAAAATCTACATTCATGAATTTTTTTACTACAGAACTTCCATCGACGCTAACAACATTTAAACCTCTAATGTTTGAAGGTGATATTTGCTTTTTAACTAGATTTTCTTTAATATTGTAATTAGGGTATTTTATAAATTCTGAAAAATCTAAATCCTCACGATTATCGAGTAAACTTTTTGTAAATTTATTTTTTAGTTTTTCAATGTCTAAGTATTCTTGAGCGATTAATTTTAAGTTAGTCAATAATAATTGTTCTTTAGTTAAACCTGATTCATTAAAATGTGTGGTATTTTTGATATATTGATTGGATTTGGTAATATTTGACTTTGAAAAATTATCTCTAATAGTCATCTAAATTTATAATGAAGAGAGTTAATATTAATAACGATGAGAGATTAAATTTTATAATTTTTTTCCAATTCGAATCACTAGAACTCTTTAATAAAAATGGCTATTAATTTAGGAAAAGATCCATCGTTCCTAATCGCTATTACATTTTTCGAGATTTTCTTAATCCTTATACCTGCTTTAATTGCTTCAAAAATAGAAAAAACACCGATTATCAATGAATTTAAAGAAATGGGCTTTCAACTGAAAAGAAATAGCTTAAAAAATTTCACCCTAAAAATATTTCTTGGATTATTAATTGGAATCCTTTTTTTTTTCTTTAGTAGTTTTGTGGTATCTATTTCAAATTTTATAGTGCAAATTTTGTTTGGAACGCAGTTTGTTGAGCAAGGGGTAGAAAATGCGATTACAACAGAGCCTTTTAATCCCACAATTACCCAATTGATAATTATTATAACTATTCAAATAATTATTGTTGGTCCATGTGAAGAAGGCTTTTTCAGAGGTTTTATCATAAAAAAAAGCCAGAAGAAAATGAAGCTAATATATTCAGTTATATTATCCGCATTTATTTTCGCAATTTATCATGTTCCTCCTTTCCTCGTCCCAGTATCAACAATTATTACTTTTTTCGGCTATTTCTTCACGCTTGGAACTTTATTAGCTCTAACTTTCCTATTTTTTAAGAATTCTTTACTCCCGAGCTCTATCGCTCATTCTATGTTTAACATACTAATTCTAATATTTTGAGTTTTAAGCATAATTGCGATAAAAGGTTTAAAAGTATTGAAAAATAAATAAAAACATACATTTAAAAAATCTTGTAAAGATAAATATAATTAGTTCAATCGAAAACATTATTAATTAAATTTAGTGATCTCTTAAATAAAAAATTAAAAATAATTACAGGTCGCTTATATAGGTTAAGGAAATTGACGAACTATGATTACACATGGAAGATAATGATGTTAGGGGATGCGGCTGTTGGAAAGACCTCCTTAACGATAAGATATATCTAAAGTTTTGAAAAATAATAATTTTGAAGGTTTGTGAAGGTGGGAAGAGTTGCCTGACTACGATTACACTTGGAAGATAATGATGTTAGGGGATGCGGCTGTTGGAAAGACCTCTTTAACAGTAAGATATATTTCGGGCTTTTTCCTTGATTCATTGAAACTTACGATTGGCGTAGATTTCTATAGCAAAACTACCAACCACAAAGGAAAAAAAGTCAAACTGCAAATATGGGATTTTGGCGGCGAGGAACGGTTTAGGTTTCTACTCCATCAATACTGTAAGGGTGCAAATGCAGCATTCTTTTTATACGATATAACTAATCCACTTTCGTTAGATCATTTGCCAGACTGGACTCAGATCATTCGAGAACATGCAGGAGACATCCCCATTATGTTAATTGGTTCGAAGCTTGATTTAGAGGAATTTAGAGCAGTTTCAAGAGATGAAGGGATATTAGCGGCCAAGAAATATAATTTATCGTCATTTATAGAATTATCCTCCAAAACGGGGCAAAATGTTGAGAAAGCGTTTGATGTTATAACAGATACTCTTTTTAAAAAGTATAAACCATATGTTTGAGCTTGCGAATTTATTTTTTTAGAACGCTTATATGGAAAAATATAGAATGATCCATCGCCTATTCTTAAATAGATCTATTAGTGAAATAGAAATGATCCTACTGGGAAAAAACCCAATACTAAATACAATATAAACAAAAGGATTGACAAATGATAAAGCCCAAACCCAAATAACAGGCATCTTAAAGAGTAGAACTGCGTTTATTAAGGAGAAAATTCCAAAATTAATGGTTAATATCCAAATTAATAATATACCTGTAGCTGTAAAACTTAATCTTTTATCGTAAGATGCTTTAACTTTACCATTAGAATTATTCATTGACCCATTATGTATGATCGTAATTTTAACTTATAAAGTTATGTCAAGTATTTCTTATTTCTTTTTTTACATTTACATTGGAATTTCCTAGGTGTTTTAATAGCCACAACATTTTTTTTCAAATTTATAACCATTTATAATGCCAGTAAACATTTATCTCATGAATTTTTGAATCTCATTGCCTAAAATCTTTTAACTACTAAACAATTTATGGTTTTAGCGTTATGAAATTTAATCAAACAATGTTAGACTAAACTCTTCAACTAAGTAAACCTCATCATTCGAACTCAATTTTTGATCATATCTTATGATCCGATTTTGCTATTAATTTTTTTTTTCCTTATCAACAATAATTCTTTTTGTCGACCAAAATTGGATGATAAAATCACTCGGATAAACTATGATCAACCAACAAATTTAAATATTAGTAATCCTAAATTAAATATAATTACCATCGTAAAATTATAAAAAAAACATTTAAAAAATTAGTGGAGGAATAAAAAATTATGGCAGCATTCGCATGGAGTCCTTTAAGGGCTTTAATGAAAAAGGCCGGAGCAGAAATAGTAAGTAGAGCCGCAGTTGATAAATTAATGGATTATTTGGAAGAATACGCCAAAGAATTAACTGGTTGTGCTTTAGGTATCGCTAAACACTCTGGTCGAAAGAAAGTAACTCAAGGCGACATGAAAATCGCAATTAACTTAATTTAGAGCGATTTCCTGGAAGCTTGAAAGCTTAATATTTTCAAAAACTCTTTTTTTATTTATTTTTAACAATTTTTAAAGATTAATGACCGTTTTGTAACTTCTTTTTTCAATATAAGAATAGATAAAAATAGTTAAATTCGTTATATTATTACTTCCTTTTTTTCCGGTCTTTTTTCTGCGTAAAAGAATCTTCCCGATCCCATGACATCAACGTGTCTAAAATAAATTTCGTTAAACTCAATTTTTTGAGATTTGATTCCTTCTTGTACCTTAACTTTTTCAAACTCTTCTCTGGAATTTGAATTAGCGATTTTTTCTACCATTTTCTCTAATTCGGAAGCTAATAGTTCTTCTTCAGAAGGGTAGTATTGGTTAAAATCTGCTCCAACTGCGATATTACCTTTCCGAGATCCACCAGGGCTTTTAATAGCCTTCTTAATGCATTTTTTAAAGTATTTTACAATATTTTTTAAATTTCCAGGCCTCGGCTCTCCAATTCTTGCAAGAATCTCATAGACGTTACTTGGCCCCCTCAAATAATCTTCAATTGTATCTGGAGTTATTTTTGGGTCGTAATCTGGAAATAAATTTTTTTCGCTCATATTTGCTTATATTTCAAATCTAAAATAAATTTTTTTCAATTTACTATATAAAGATTTAAAACCGATTGTAATGTTTATTTCTAGAAAGTATTAATTTTTATTACACCTAATTTAATGGTTGAAGTATAATGACATTTGAACATGAAGTCCAGCCTTATTATATCTTTAAGATATGTCTGCTGGGTCAAGGTGGTGTGGGAAAGACGTGCATATCAAGAAGATTATGCTTTGATGCATTCGACACAAATACAAGACTCACTATAGGAATTGATTTTTACACTTATGATGTCCCTCTTGTTGTAGATGGCGATAAAACATATATTCGATTGAGTATATGGGATTTTGGCGGCCAAGAACAGTTTAAAAAAATGTTTTCGTATTATATTAATGGTGCAAACGGTATTTTTATGGTATTTAGCCTATTCAACCTTAATAACACTCTACTTGGCTTAGATTGGTGGTACGAGCATTTAATTAAGCAAAAACAAAAAAACACTCCGAAATTATTAATTGGTTGTAAAAGTGATTTAGCTGGTAGCCTTGAAAAAGTAGATGAGTTAGTAATAGAGAATTTCAGGAAGAAACACAAAAAAATACCATTTCTTAAAACATCTGCGAAAAACAATGTTAACATTAAAGAAATGTTTGCGGAGATTGTAAAACTAATCATGGATACTAATAATTTTAAATACGATAAAATTCTCTAAAGATATTTTCAAAAAAATTTTGGGTCTTTTTAGAATTTAGATTTAAACTTTTAATTTGAACTATTTTAAAATAGTTTATCTTAACTAAAATAATATTAGGATTATACCAATAATCGTCAGTATTATTCCTAAAAGACTTTGTATTGATATTTTCTCTTTATTCACCCAGTAAGTTAGAGGGAGCGAAAGTAATGGGCTTGTACTAGCTAATAATGACATAACAATGGCACCAGCAGTGCGAGTAGCTTCAGTATATAAATAAGCTCCTAAAGAGGTGCCAATAATTGACGCTAAAAGCAAAATTAACCATGTCTGAGAGGGTTTTTTTAGAGAAGAAAAAGTTTGATTACGATCAGCAGCACTATTTTCTCTCCATACCATTAGTATTAGAATCGCTAAAGCAAATGGAAAACGAATTACATTACTAATGATTGAAGTAACTCCTTCAACATTTAAAATCAGGTCAATCTGGTTTGTTGCATAGTCAAGAATAACTATACCTGCAGCCCATCCGAGGGATGCAGCTAAGCTATAGCCAATAGCTTTAATTGACGTATGTGCTATTATCTCATGTAATCTTTTTTTCCATAGGAAATTCTCTGAATTTGTTTTTAATGAATTATTACTTTCAGTTTTGATTTTATATTTTCCAATTATTATTATCCCCAGTCCAATGAAAATTAGCGACAGAATCATCTTTATTTCAAAAGGGCGATTTAGAAAAATTATTGATAGAATAAAAGTAAAAAGAGGAAAAGTCATGGAAACCGCTAAAGAAATTGTCGTACCAAGCTCTTTTTGTGCTTTAAAATAAGCAGTATCACCGATTACTTGCCCAAAAAGAAAACTGACGAATAAAATTACCCACAGTTCCCATGGAAGCAAAAATATATAAGGAAGGATTCCTAAGACAACGGCAATAAGGACAAATGTTATAGTGCCGAGAGCAGTACGAAAGAAATTAATAAATGTAGGGCTTGCATAACGCTCTGTCTTTCGAAAGAGCACATTTGATACTACAAAAGTTAGGACTGCTAAAATTCCTATTAATTCTCCAATCATAAAACTGCACATTCTCTAGAATTTTTTTCAAACCAAAATAAAACTTTTTAAGCAATATTATAAGACTTATGTATCTTGAACTTTAGTTTTTTTTACCAAACAACTGATCTCTCTTCTGACCATATTTATATAAATTTAGGAAAGATTTTGCGGCACTCTCTATTGAGGGATACACTAAAAATCCATCTTCGACCAGCTTATCGTGGAATATCGCTCGAGATTCGCTTGGATATTGATGAAGGATAATGATAAAAACTTTTTCTAAAGATTCAGTAAATGTTTTTATACCACGTAAATTGTTGTAATAACCCTTAAACCTAGCATCGTTTAAATCCCTCCAAGCGTCGGTTTCTACTATAACTAAATCGATATCATCATCTATCGCTACTTTGCATACATCTAGAAATACTTTATCTGCAGTAACCCATGGCATATCAAAAGGGTTAGATAAACTACCGATTTTAATGGGGTAAATTTTTTTCAGATTTTCTAATTTTTCCCCTTCGAATAATGGTAATTCTAACCCTAATTCCGTTAAAGTATCGGTTGCTAATATTCCAAATCCTCCGGACCATAGAACAACTAAAGCCCGTTTACCTGATGGATAGATAACTTTTTTACTTAATTTTTTAAACTTTTTTATATAGTTTGAAAAAAGGTAAGCGTAATCAATCAGCTCATCTAATGAAGGTGGTAGTTCGATAATCGTCGTTTGGTTAAAAATTGCGTCCCAGATCTTACGTTTAGACGCCATTGAGCCGGTATGGGTTAAAACTGCTGTTTGACCTCGTTCAGTTCTGCCCCCTCGCATAAAAAGTATCGGTTTTCTCATGTCTTTAAACGCTTTTAATAACCTTTTCCCTTCATTTTCGTGCAAAGTGGATAAACCTTCGAAGTAAACACAAACCAAATCAGTCTCGTCGTCGTCGTTGAAATATTGTAGAAGTTCAGAAACTTGTATGTCAATACAATTACCTATGCTTACTCCTTTTGAAAATCTTAGGTTGTACCTTCGAGAACTAAATTTAATCATTTTGGAATGCAAATCTCCCGATTGGAAGATTAAGCTTATATTCCCGCTTTCAACGGGAAAAGAGGAGTAATACGCTACTTTTCCACTTGGGCAATAAAGCCCCATACAATTTGGTCCTATGCTTCGGGTTCCTGGATATTTCATTAAAACTTCTTTTAAATCTTGTTCAACTTTAAGTCCTACTTCTCCAGATTCTGCAGTTCCAGCAGTAAAAATATGAATATTATTTATTTTCTTTTTAGATAATAAATCTTTTAAATTTTGAACTACAAGCTCTCTTCTAATGGATAAAATCAGTAAATCTATCGTATCGGCTGGAACATCGTCGATAGATTTATAACATTTTATTCCTAAAATTTCGTCTTCTTTGGGTGAAACTAAGTAAAGTCTTTCCAAATCAAATCCTTGTCTAATAAAGCCTTCAATAAAAAAAGCAATCTTTGGTTTCGCTTCAAAAATTAATACATTTGTTGGTTTAAATAATAGTTCTAAAGAATTCATATTACTTTTTATCTCCAATGTGTTCCCCTAACTCGTTTGTTAAAAGATTATTACAATTATAACAGTATTTGGGAACTGAATTAAATTTCGTTCCACAATTCTGACAAGTTATTTTACTCTGGAGTAAAATCTGCTTTAAGTTTTCTTCTTTTGTTTCTGTTCCATAACATTTAAAAAATTTTAAGATTAACGATAATCCTAACGAAATAATTACGATCGTAATACCCAAAATGATTGTTTTTATAATAAGTGAAGGAAAAAGAGCATTAAAATATGTTTCTGAGTACCGGTAATAAAAAACATAAAAGAAGAAGTTAGGAAAAAAGAATGCGAGCAAATTCATAGAATAAGATTTCTTGAAATCGTTAAAAATAAAGATTGGCATTAAAGATACTAAAATCCAAGTAAAATATACGTACATAAACCCAAAGCTATTGTTATACATAATATAATTCGAAAGAAATTGGATTATCATCTTTCTTTCCTCTGAAATTGAGCTAATAAACTCGATTTGAGAGTTATACTGAAAAATAGACATCAATATACTTAAAATTAAGATTTGAATAATGAAAAGGATTAATTTACTCTTAAAAATTTTTTTTATCTTCATCACTAATTAATTAAAAATATCCATAAATTAAACTCTTTGATATAGATTAATAAAAGAAAAGATAAAAAAATGCCTAATCCGAAAAATTTTTAATATTTGCTTGTTTATTTTTCTTATAGTGCAGTATGTGTTAACTTATTCTTTATTGTTTTATATTATTAATCTAAAATATAAGTGTGATTTGGATTTATGAGCTACTCGTTTAGTCGTACTAAATTAATAGATAAAATCAAATTCGGGTTGTTGAGCCCCGATGAGATTAGAAAAATGTCTGCTGCTAGAATAATAACAGCCGACACATATGATGAAGATGGACTACCTATACCTAGTGGTCTTATGGACCAACGTTTAGGAACTATCGAGCCAGGACAGAGATGTCAGACTTGTGGTAACCTCGTAAGTAACTGTATGGGGCACTTTGGGCATATAGAACTTGCCCGCCCCGTAATTCATGTCGGATATGCGAAAAAAGTATTGAAAGTTTTAAGAAGCATCTGTCCAGAATGTTCGAGGTTAATGCTGACAGAAGAAGAAATGGAAGGTTTTAGAGAGGAACAAGTAAAACACAGAAATATATACTCTGAACCGGATGAAGAAGCAACTAAGCTTGTATTCAAGCTTGCGAGAAAGGGTAAAATTTGTCCTTATTGTGGAGCTAAAAAGAAGAAGATTGTTATCGAAAAACCTACAACTTATTACGAAGAGGAGGAAAATAAGGGTTCTCATAGAATAACCCCTATTGAGGTTTTAGAACGCCTTAAAAAAATGACTGATAACGATCTTAGGATCTTAGGCGTATCTCCTGAAAACGCAAGACTTGAATGGGTTATATTTACAGTATTGTCGATTCCCCCGGTTTGTGCGAGACCTTCAATTACATTAGATAGTGGAATTAGATCAGAAGATGATTTAACTCATAAATTAGTTGATGTTATTCGTATTAATCAAAGATTAAGAGAAAATATCGACGCTGGTGCCCCTCACTTAATTGTTGAGGATTTATGGGAGTTGCTCCAATATCACATTACTACTTATTTGGATAACCAAGTGTCAGGAATTCCTCCCGCAAGACATCGCTCGGGAAGGGCATTGAGAACACTCACCCAAAGATTAAAAGGAAAGGAAGGGAGATTTAGAAGTAACCTTAGCGGGAAAAGAGTTGATTTTTCCGCTCGATCAGTAATATCGCCATCTCCTTATATCAGTATTAACGAAGTGGGTGTACCGCTTGCTATTGCTAAAATCTTAACTATTCCAACAAATGTTAACGATTGGAATATTGAAGAAATGAAACAATTAGTTTTAAAGGGCCCATTAGACCATCCGGGAGCTAACTATATAATTAGAACCGATCGTAGAAGAGTAGACCTACGATATGTTAAAAATCGAGAAATTATTGCTGAAATGCTTGCTCCTGGATTTACTGTTGAGCGCCATTTAGCAGATGGCGATCTTGTATTATTTAACAGGCAACCTTCTCTTCATAGAATGTCTATTATGGCTCATGAAGTAAAAATCATGGAAGGTAGAACTTTCCGATTAAATTTAACAGTTTGTCCACCTTATAATGCTGATTTTGATGGTGACGAAATGAATTTGCATGTTCCCCAAAGTGAAGAGGCTCGAACGGAAGCTGAACTACTACTCAAAGTTCAAGAACATATTTTATCTCCACGATTTGGCGGACCAATTCTTGGGGGAATCCAAGATTTTATTTCTTCAGTTTTTCAGTTTACCAGTTTAAATTCACTTTATAACAAAAAAGATGCTTTAAAGTTATTTTATTTAGGAGATGTTTTTAAAAATAAGCCCGAATTTAATTTAGAAGATTTAGTTCCTATAACAACAGATCCTGAACCGCTCTACTCTGGAAAACAAATTTTTAGCACTTTATTTCCTGACGATTTGAATATAAAAGTCAGATCAAAATTTTGCAAAAAATGTGATGTATGCGAAAAAGAAGATTGTCCATACGACGCATATGTCGTAATTAAAAACGGTATATTAATAACCGGGACAATTGACGAGAATTCATTTGGAGCTATGCAATCTAATAGCATTTTACAAAGAATAATTAAAGACCACGGAAACGCTCGTGGAAGAGTGTTCTTAGATAGCGCTACAAAAATGTTATTGTATGTTATCCGACAAAATGGAATGACAATGGGCTTAGATGAAGTATATGTTCATGGAGAAGCTTATGATAATATTCAAAAAATATTGAAAGACGCTAACGACGAATCACTAAAATTAATAAAAGCTTTATTCGAAAACGACACCACCGTTTTAAAAAGAGCCCCTGGACGCTCAATGCGCGAAACGCTAGAACTTAGAATTCGACAAATACTTGCAGAAGCGCGGAAAATGGCTGAAGAAACAGCATCTGATTATATTGGTGATGAGGCTCATTCTGTAATTATGACAAAGTCAGGTGCGAGAGGAAATATATTAAATTTAGGGCAAATGTCTGCCGTTGTAGGCCAACAAGCGATTAGAGGCGAACGAATTAATCGAGGATATATTTCAAGAGCACTTCCTCATTTCAAAGTAAATGATTTAAGCCCTCGAGCTCGTGGTTTTGTCGAATCTTCTTACCGAAAAGGGTTAAAACCAGCGGAATTCTTCTTCCATGCAATGGGTGGAAGAGAAGGTCTTGTAGATACGGCAGTTCGCACATCCACAAGTGGATATATGCAAAGAAGGCTTGTAAACGCTTTACAAGACATGATAATTGAAAACGACGGAACTGTAAGAAATAGCGACAAAAATATTATTCAGTTTAGATATGGTGATGACGGCATAGATCCTATGCATACTGATCATTCTGCAGCTGTAAATCTTGATGTATTACTACTTAAGGCTAAAGCCCTTGATATTAATCAAATTCGAGAAGAAATTAAAGAATCGCCAAAAATCAAAACAACAACAACAAAACCTAAAACAACAACAAAACCTAAAACAACAACAAAACCTAAAACAACAACAAAACCTAAAACAACAACAAAACCTAAAACAACGACAAAACCTAAAACAACGACAAAACCAAAAGCAACGACAAAACCTAAAAAACCAGATATTAAAAAACAACCCGAACCCGATCAAAAAGATCAAACTCTAAACGACGAGGAATTAAGGGAATTATACCATAAAGAAACCGGGAAAAATGCAGAATGGCGAGGTAAGCTCACAAAAGGATATTTAGAATGGAAAACAAAAAAATTAGAATAGATTTTTAAAAATTTTTAAGGTCATATAAAATGGTAAAAGTTACACAAAAAATATTAGATGCCAAATTAAACGAATTAAAAGAAGATGGTATTCCTGAAGATCTGATTGAAAAAACAAGAGTTCGCATTAAAGATGAAGAATTAGAAGAAGAACAATTGGAATACCTTTTAAATAAGATTTATATCAATTATCATAATGCACTGGTCGAAACTAACGAACCTGTCGGAACAGTTGCGGCTCAAAGTATTGGAGAACCGGGAACTCAAATGACGCTAAGAACTTTTCACTATGCCGGCGTTGAAGAATTCTCAGTTACTCAAGGGCTCCCTAGACTTATAGAGATTGTAGATGCTCGACGATTTCCTAGTACACCTCAACAAACTATATATTTAGAACCTCCGTATAATCAAAGCGAAGAAAAAGCGCTTGAAATTCATAATCTAATCGAGCAAATTCGTTTTGAGCAAATTACACATGATATAGACTTGGATTTTGTCAATTGGACCATCATCATCAACCTAATTCCAGAAATCTGTGAAAAAAAGGACATCGATATCGATGGAATTCCTGAAATTTTAAAAAGATACAAAAAAAAAGGAACCATTAAACGAGAAGGTAATTCTATTATAATTGATCCTGGTATCGAGGATCTTCAAAGTCTTCAAAAATTAAGAGAAAAAATCCTTAAAAAAGTTGTGAAAGGCGTACGAGGTATTAACCGAGGTTTATTAACGCCAACAGATGATCAAAAGGAGTGGGTTATTAAAACTGAAGGTACAAACATGCATGGAGTTGTTCAAATTGAAGGCGTTGATGTCACGCGAACGGTTTCAAACCATATCCACGAAATTGAAAAACTTTATGGCATAGAAGCGGCTCGAAATATGATAATTAAGGAAGCACAAAGGGTACTTGATCAACAGGGTTTGGATGTAGATGTAAGGCACTTGCTAATTTTATCTGATTTAATGTGCGTAGAAGGTTCAATCCAATCAATCGGTAGACATGGAATTTCAGGCTCAAAAACCAGCGTATTTGCAAGAGCTGCCTTTGAAGTTACTGTCAATCAATTGTTAGATGCTGGGCTCTATGGTGAGGAAGAACGACTATTAGGGATTCCCGAAAATGTCATAATTGGGCAGGTTGTCCCAATGGGGACAGGTCGAGTAAAAATTTCGTTCGATCTAGATGCGAATTTAAAAATCCTTGAGAGTAAGAAATAGGGGAACAAGCGAAAAAATTTTATATTATTATGAATTAATTTTATTACTTTATTATTGATTAAAACAATTAATATTTGAAAAGTCGATGGCAAGGAAAAACAAAAAGATGATCGAATCACTTGATTTATCTCGAAAGAAAGTAAAAGTATTTGATGTCGATACAAACATTAAAGTCGCATATAAAACAGGTAAATTGATTTTTGGCAAATCCCAAGTTCTTAGTCAACTAAGGCAAAAACCCTTTAAGATGCTTATCATCGCAAACAACTGTCCTGCCGAATTAGACGCTCAATTAAGTTATTATAACTCTCTTATGAACAATAATCTCTTCATTCACAGATATCATGGCTCTTCGTGGGAGTTAGGTATAGCAATGGGCAAGCCTTATATGATCTCTATTATTGGAGTCAACGATTTTGGAGATTCAGACTTATTATCTTTAAAAACCAAAAGTAATCAATAAATACGTGGAATATAAAAATATGTTACGCAAAAGGATCAAACTAGATCGTCAATCAATGGAATTAATTTCTCTGTTTAATAATATCTCTGGGGCGATTATTAAAGATTGTTTAATATTTGAATCTCCAGAAAATAATTCTGAGATAATCATTTTCTTAGTTAAAAAAGAAGATGTAGGAAAAGCAATTGGCAAAGCTGGAGAACATGTGAAGGATCTCATGGCTAAACTTCAAAAAAAGATTGATGTAATCCCTTGGTCAGAAAATTTCGAGCAATTCATTCAATACATTTTAAATACTACTAAGAATTCAATTCAAGTTCAAAATATTGAAATTAAGGAAAGTAGAAACGAAAAGAAAACCGTGATTATTTCCGTGCGACCTCAAGATCGTGGAAAAGCAATAGGTAAAGAAGGTTCTATGATAAGAAAAATAAAATTACTTGTTTTACGCCACTTTGAGGTTGATAACGTAATAATTAACACAAAAAATTAAATACCTAATTCTCTAAATTCAAAAATTTTAAGTTTAAAGAGATATTTTAATCTTTAGATTGGAATAATTTCTAATATTTAAAAAATAAAATAAAAAAGATTCTTATGTCAAAGCCAAAAGGACTATACGCAGCAAGAAAACTAAGGAATAACAGAAAAAAGCTACGATGGAGCAAAACAAAGTATAAAAGAACGAAGCTTAAATTAAAACAGAAAGTAGATCCCATGGAAGGTGCACCACAGGCTCTCGGTATCGTATTACAAAAAGTAGGACGAGAAAGCAAACAACCTAACTCTGCTATTCGAAAGTGCGTACGCGTTCAGTTAAAAAAGAACGGCAAAACTATAACTGCGTTTCTTCCAGGAGATGGTGCTCTGAACTTCATTGACGAACATGATAGAGTGATTGTGGAAGGAATTGGTGGCGCTAAGGGTCGTGCAGTAGGCGACCTCCCTGGAGTACGATGGCGGGTTGTGAAAGTAAACGGTGTATCCCTTCATGCCTTGATTGCTGGCAAAGTAGAAAAACCAATGCGATAGGTGAATTAACTTGAGTAAAACAAAAAAAGATATTAAACTATATAATAAATGGTCGTTTCACAACATTAAAATTAAAGATTGGACTCTTGAACATTATATAAACTTAAGACCTGTTATCATCCCACACACTGCGGGAAAGCATGAGCATAAACGTTTTTGGAAAACTACTAAAATATCCATTGTTGAACGATTTATAAACAGATTACTAGCACCTGGATTCATTGGTAGTAAAATTAAGGGGCATAAGAGCTCGTACAGCTCAGGAAAAAAAAGTAAACTTTTAAGGAGTTTAGAAAATGCGTTTACTTTGATAGAATTGAATACAAGCGCGAATCCTATCCAAATTTTAGTTGAAGCGATTTGCAATACGGCTCCAAGAGAAGAAACGACAAAAATTGCTCGAGGTGGGATTTCTTATGCGTCTGCTGTTGATATATCGCCACAGCGCCGAGTAGATTTAGCAATTAAATATTTAGTACAAGCTATTGGTGCAAGATCTCACTCAAACGAACGACAATTCGCAGCAAATTTGGCTCAAGAATTAATATTAGCTTCCAAAGATAGCCAAGAATCAAGGGCAATAAAAAGAAAAGATGAAATTGAAAGGATAGCCGTATCAGCACGCTAAAAAACCTTCAATTTGAAAAATAATTTTGTTCTCTCTTTATAAGTTATTTATTACATACTTGATTTTATTAAAAACCTTTCTCTATGTATTAAAATAATTATAAATCCTCTTTAAAGAGTCAGAACAAGAAATTCTTTTGGAAAATTAAAAATTATATCCTATTTTATCACCTACATAATATCTATTCTCATTTTGGTCTGTAAAATTCCTAATTTTTATATACCTCTTAAGTATAATATTAGTTAAGTAGAAACAATAATATTCAAGATTTATTGAACTTAAAGTGGATTCCGACAAAAATATTGATGTTCTAGAGAAACAGTTAAAGATACTAGGTCAAAAAATAAGAATTGACATTTTGAAAAAATTAAATGTACATCGTAATCCTTTATCTTATTCAATGCTTCAAAAAGAAGTTTTAGGTGCAAATCCAAACTCAGTAAATTTCTCTTTTCATTTAAAAGCGCTAAAAAATGGTAATTTAATATCATCTTCCGAGAGTGGTTATGTTTTAAGCACATTAGGGAAACAAATTTTAAAAAATATCATATCGATGGAACAAATCCTCAACGATCAAAACAAACAAATTATGATAAGGACTTCTAAATACTCAAAAGAGCCCTTTAATGCAACCAAAATCGAAGATTACTTGATTAAGGAAGGACAGTTGGAGAAATTTTTAGCAATACAAATATCAAAGGAAGTAAAAGAGCGTCTTTCTAAAGCTAACATTGGTTATTTGACAACGCCCTTAATGAGAGAATATATTAATGCGATTCTATTAGAAAATGGGTTAGAAGAAATAAGGCACAAATTAACCCGATTAGGGACTCCTCCTTTTGAAGCTTTTAGTTTTTTTGACAGAAACTCTAATCCCGAACAGTTTATCTCTAAGTTAGGATCCGAAGTGTCCGAGCAATTTCTTTTGTTAAATTTGCTCCCTAAAAACTTAGCGGACTTATATTTATCAGGAGAGATAGCTCTGTTAAATTTAAATTATTGGAGTCTAAGGCCCTTAGGCTTCTATCTCGACTCAAAATCAATCGTAGAATATATTACAACGCATTCTTCGATTAATCTTGCTAAACTGGATAATAATGTAGACTTTATTAATTTAATAATGAAATTCTTTGATATTTTAACGAAATTTAAGCCTTATTTTTCTGAGGATATCTTATTAGGCAATTTTAATAATTCCTTTTTATCCTATTTTAATTTTAACAAAAATACATCAAATATTCTTAATATCATAATTTCCCAAATTTTAAAACTCACTAATAGGCAATACGACGAGAAATCTCACCTTTCTTTAGAATTCTCTTTTTTGGATAATAATAAAATGAATAACGCAGAAGATTCGAAGACCCATTTTTGCAACGATTTTTTAAAAAATTTAGTCAATCAAATTAGCCTAGATAATAACCTCATATGTCCTTTAATGTTATACGATTATTCCAACTTTACTAGCTCTAAAGACGACTCTAATAATTTAATAAAAGTTCTCACTTCAAGTTATCGTAATAATGTTATTTTTTACAAGAACAACTATTCCAACTTGCTCAATTCAACGTTTTCAAACGTCCACAAGCTAAATAAGAGCGACGAAGAAATAAATAAAATCGTTTTAGACAAAATTCTGATAAATTTACATATGATTGCTAAAAAATCTAAACAAGAAGATGATATTTTTTTCGAAAATTTGCACGAAAAACTAGATTCTGTGTTTGAATTTTTTGTTTGCAAAAAGAAATTGGTTGATAGAAAATTAAAATCTTCAAACCATTGGAAGAAAATAATTTCTGAATTTTTTAAGCCGAAAAATGGTGATTGGATTGACGGGTCTTTAAAATCTATTAGTTTTTTTGGTTTAAATGAAGCTGTAAAAACGCATTGTGGTATTGAAATAGATAGAAATGTAAATAGCGAAGCTTTTGCCCAAAAAGTATTTAATTTTATGTTAGATATTATTGATGAAAATAATCAACAAGAGCATGGAAACTATATTTTAACTCAACCTCATAATGGCAATTACTCATTTAACAATGAATATAATAATAAACTTAGTTTGGGAGATGAAGCTAAAAGTTACGAAGTAGATTTGATTAGAACTGATTCGAAATTAACACTCGAGAAAAAAATTGAACTACATAAGAAATTCGAAAAAATCCTAGACGGAGGGGGAATTTTTACATGCGATTCAAATAACTTACATTTGCATGAACTTGTAGAAATTTTAATAAATTCAAAATTAAAAGCGTTTTCAATTAGAGCTGATATTAAAGCGTTTACTACGAATTAATTTGATAATAGTTCTGCTAAAATCGCCTTTCTCATAGGGATTCCATAGTAGGTTTGTTTGAAGTAAATCGCTTTTGGAGAATCATCAATATCAGGAGAAATTTCTGTAACTCTGGGTAGAGGATGCATAATTTTAAAATCGTCTTTAGTTTCCTTTAAATCTTTTTTTGTAAATACATATATATTTTTAACTCTATCGTATTCTTCAACATCGGCAAACCTCTCTTTCTGAATTCTAGTAATGTAGAGAACATCCAAAACATTTAAGATATCTCGATATTTTTCAATTTCTTTATATTTTGCTTGTCGTTGCCGTAAGAAATCCTTATCTCTTTTTCGCATCATTAGCTCTTTAGGACTTATAAAATAGATATTTACATCATAATTTGAAAGTAATATCGATAGAGAATGAACAGTCCGTCCGAACTTTAGGTCGCCCATTATCCCAATATTTAAACCGTCTAGCTTACGACCCTCTTCGGTAATCGTTAATAAATCTAACAAAGCTTGAGTTGGGTGCTCACCGCTCCCTGATCCCGCGTTTATAATTGGAATTTTAGCAAATTTTGTGGCAAGTCTTGCTGATCCTTCTAAATTATGTCTCATAACAATGCCATCGCAATAATTTTCTACGGTTCGAATGGTGTCTGCGATGCTTTCTCCCTTCTTTGTAGAAGAAACATCACCAGAATGGAAGCCAATTACGCTCCCCCCTAATCGATGCATTGCTGATTCAAAGCTTAAACGAGTCCTAGTCGAGGGTTCAAAAAATAAAGTTGCTAAAATTTTACCTTTAAGGAGTTCTGAATTATTCTTATTCTGAATCATTTCTTTGCCTTTATTTAAAATATAATCGATATCTTCTCGCGTAAAATCTTTTGCGGATATGATTCCTTCCCTAAATTTCTCTTTGAATGACATAATTCTTAACAAAAGTTTTAATAAAATTAGGTTATTACTACTTAAATTATTTTTTATCTATAATATAAAAGAGTTATACAGAACTAATAAAATTTAAAATTTATAAATAATTAATTAGTTTAATTTAAAATTTGTAGTTGTTTGAAAAATGAAATTTCCACGTACGTTAAATCGGTATTGCCCAAAATGTCGCTCTCATAAAACCCACAACGTGTCGCTCTATAAAAAAGGGAAGGAAAGAGCGATGAACCATGGACGACGACGCTTAGAAAGAAAGAAAAAGGGTTATGGTAGCTTTCCTAAAGAGATTTTTCATAAAAACGCTAAAATGAATAAAAGATCTCAGCCAATATTAGAATGTTCTGAATGTGGTAAAAAACAATATTCCAAATCATACCGTGTAAAAAAATTCGAATTACAAGAAGTATAAAATTGTGAAAAATTATGCCAAAGAAAAAAAGACCAGATGATTTAATTCCCTATCCAAAAAGTAGGTTTTTGCGTGTAAAATGCTTAAATTGTGGCAATCAGCAAATAATTTTTGGGTGTTCTGCTACAGATGTGGAATGTTTAGTATGCGGAAAAATATTGCTTCAATCTACTGGGGGAAAAGCTAGGATATTAACAAAAATCTTAGAAGTCTTATCCTAAAAAACCTACTTTTCAAATCTAATTGTGTTTTAATATTTTTAAATAATTAAATTTAAAATTATTTGAAGTTTTCTCCATCTGAAGATGCCTTTCGTTCAAATAAAATATGAAGATATTTTTTTCGATCCTAAAGTTCAGGAAATGTGTGTTTCACCTAGTTTTAAGTGTCCTTTTTATGGTCATTCGTGGAGTTGTCCTCCAAATTCACCTTATCTTGAAAAAGCTATGTCAACTTATACAGACTTTTATTTAATCTACTCTACATTTGATCTGGAAGAATATATAAAGAAAGAAAAGGAAAGGACAAACAGATCAGAATTTTTCATTAAAAATACATTTTTACTCACCAAAAGTTTCGAATTAAATGATTTGGAAATTGAATTCAATAACTTCTTATCCCAATATAATAAAAAGTATAAAAAACGACTTCTTTTGTATGATGGGACATGCAAATATTGTAAAATTCAAAACGCGGGAAATTGTACCTTTGATTCTGGCGAACCATGCCGTTTTCCAAGAATGATAAGATA
Source organism: Promethearchaeota archaeon (assembly GCA_030668025.1). Next base: position 3,070 of record DAOUUT010000021.1, on the reverse strand, counting down.
TTCTATGGAAGCTGTAGGGATTGAAGTTATAAGGACAGTATACAACCTGAATTTAGATGTTGAGTATCCCTCCAATAAATATTCATTTAGATTTGGCTTAGTTTGCTTTAAGGGTTAATGATGCAATAGAGGGTGTAAAAATAATCAAAAATTGGGTAGTTCAATTTTAGTATTCGCGCCAAGTATATTTACACTTAACGCATCTAAAAAAGGATGTACTTGGTTCGTCACCACTTCGAGTTTGTTCTTGCCAAGCTTCTGCCTCTCTATGGCCGCATTTTGGACAATCTTGTTTAACTTTTAGGTGGACAGCAATTTTATCTTCTTCTGAAACAATAATTAGATTTTTTTCTAAAGCTTCTTTTTTTCTGTTAATCGTCTCGTTAATTTCTTCTATATTTTGCTCTAATTTTTGTTGAAAACCACACTTACAAACTAAAGTTGAGTTTCCATCCTTAAATTCTTTACGCAAAAGATTTGAACATTCCGGGCAAAATTCGACCATTTAATCACTGTAAATCTTAATATTATTCCTTAACTTTTCTAAATCAGCACATAAAATAAAATTTTCGCTTTTAAAAGATTAACTAATTTAAGAAATTAGAAAATAACTGATTCTAAGAAGTTTACTATATTTTTTATTGAAAACAAGAACTAAATTAGATAATCTATATCCAGAATTAAACTAATTTTAACTCTTTTTTGATTTCATACAGCTTTAGATAATAATCAAAGTTAAGATTGCTCTTATCTTGTATAATTTCTGCTTCTACTTCCTTTTCTCCTTCTAGCTTAATGTTTAACTTACCAATAACGTTAATTAGAACATTTTTTTGAAAAGAATATTCAACTGCTTGTATATCGACCTTTATTTGTTCAGTTTGATCGTTCAAAATAATGTAGTCATTTTTAACGATGTCCTTAACGTAACCCGTTATTTGAATTCTAATATCAGAGTTTTTTATATCTTTAATCGTCCTCTGAATTGCAGCGTCGCGTACCATTTTATTAGGAATTTTTTTTATTTATATAGATCTAAAAATTTATGGGGGCTATAAATAATTAATTCAAAAATTACAAATAAGTATTATTAAAGGTCTAATACTGAATTTTATAAATATTGTCAATAAAACAATATTATTATAAATTAGTAATCAATTAAAGTACAGATAAAATATGTCATTTACTCTTAAGTTAGATAATAGTAGGATATTGAAGGTAATAACAGAAACGCTTTCAAGTATTATTGATGAAACTGAATTTAAAGTTACTCCTAAGGAATTTATTATTACAGCGATGGATCCAAGTCGAATCTGTCTGTTAAAATTGGCTATAAAAAAAGAAAGTTTTGACGATTATAAATGTAGCAAGGAAACTAAAATTGGTCTAAACTTAGATGATTTAGATAAAATTCTGAAAAGAAGTGCTTCTAACGATTCTCTTGAGATTGATTTTAAAGAGACCGACCAAAAAATCAAAATAAAAATGCAAAGAGAAGGAAAAAGTCGTTCACGAACTTTCAGTTTAGCTTTAATAGATCTTGATAGGGAAGATATTCCTATGGATAACTTGTTAAAAATCGAGTATTCTGCTAAATGGGTTATAGATACGGATTTTCTTATAGAAGCAATAAAAGACGCTGAAATATATTCGGAAATACTTAATACGAAAGCTGTTAAAGACGAAGGATTACTTTTTAGCTCAACGGGACAAATCGGTGAAATGGAATATAGTATTAGCATAGATGATTTAATTCAGAGCGAAATCGAAGAAACTTGTAGTGGGGCGTATAGTATTACCTTTTTAAAAGCAATTTTAAAAATGGCTCCGATAACTGAAAAACTAGAAGTATCTTTAAAAACAGATCATCCTTTAAAAATGATTTTTGGTCTTTTAGAGGGAGGTGAATTAAACTATTTCCTCGCACCTCGAGTTGAAGAAGCAGACTTTGATGACGATGATGATATGGACGAATTCTAACTATCAAATTTTTATCATTAATCTTATTTACTCTTAATATTTTTAGCTGTTTTAATCTTAATTTATTTTACGAATATAAAGGTTAATAGGAGAATTATAAGTCTTGAGCATATCATCTGATTTATTAAAGCATTATCCTTGGTTGCCCTCACTTAAAATTTATTATTCCGAAATAGCATCAAAAGATCCAACTGCATTCATCGAAGAGGCGTTTTTAAAATACCCCGATGGAGAATTAGAACAGAGAATTTCAAAAATATTTAAAGCAGCTTTCAATAATTTAGAGGAGATAAAAGGCTATAAAGCAGACGAATTAAACATTTATTTGTATTTAATTGTCAAAATACTCCTATATGTTTTAAACAATAAACCAATTTCTAATAGAGTAGCCAACACATATTCTAAACAAACCTATAGGGAACTTATAGAGGAGAATGAAGAGGCAAATCTCTACGATATTTGTAAAGATTTAAAGTTAAATTTTGATTATCTGACACCTCCTATTAAATACGGGTTTAATCTTAATAAGAGTCAACGAGAAATCCTTAAAACTAGTTTTAAAATTCACTTCACAGATTACTTGAAACTTGCTGCTAACTTACATGACGATTACCGAAAACTGGTTCATAACGCCTTATCAGGAGGATATGTTTATGTTCAAAAAAAAGATTTAATTCGATTATTGCAAGAATATGTTCGTAGAAAGTTAATTGTAGAAGAAGTTAAAGATGAGAACAACATAGAGAAATTTCGAAAAAACCTTTTACAAATCCGAGAATTTAAGGAGTTATATGGGAATATATTGAATAATTGGGAACTTAAAAAAGAAGACTTTGAATATTCGTTTAAGATCAGTTTCAAAGAAGGAAGTAACATTTCAAATAACTTCCCTCCATGCATACAAGATATACTTCGTAGAATTCAAGAAGGTATGAATATAGTTCATACAGAAAGATTGTTTCTTGTTTTTTTTTTACATTCTTTGAATTATCCTACAGAAAACATTATTGATATCTTTTCGAATTTGCCTGATTTTGATAGGAAAAAAACTAAATACCAAGTAGAGTTCGCTAAAAAGAAAGAATATACT
>DAOUUT010000054.1 GCA_030668025.1 Promethearchaeota archaeon | reverse complement strand
GGTGTCTACTTTATTACCTTACCCCACCTCAAGGATTGGAGCAGTTAGTAGCTGATCCCATCAGAGCAATGATATATCTAGTGATATTTATATTTCTGTGCATTATGCTCGGGCGGATTTGGGTTGAAGTCTCAGGACTTGCCCCACGAGATATAGCTCAGCAAATCCTAGATTCTGGAATGCAAATTCCGGGGTTTAGAAGTTCAGATAGAATTATTGAGAGGATTTTAAAGCGGTATATCCCTACTTTGATCATTCTAAACGGCATTATAATTGCTGTAATGAGTTTCTTCGCCGATTCACTAGGTGCTTTGACTTCTGGCACTGGACTTTTGATAGCAATTGGTATCGTGCATCAATATTCTGAGCAAATTGCAAAAGAAATGGCAGCACAGCAATATCCAGGCATGCGCGCTTTCTTAGGTATGGATTGATGAGAATCTTCTCCAAAAGAAAGGGTAGCACATTTTTTTAATATAAAATTTTAATCTGAAAAGTTTAAAAAATTATTAAGATTACTTCAATATAACTATGCTTTTCTTATTATTACAAGATTCAAATGCTTTTTCTGATTGGATTAGCTTCCCGCCTGGGTCCATGATTTTTATATTATTAATGGCTTCTATATCGTCATTAATTAGTACTGGACTAACTAAATGGTTAATTGATACTAATGAAATAAATAGAAAACAAGTCATATCAAAGGCTCACGATGAAGAAAAAGCCAAAATCATTGAATTATCTGAAACGGATCCAGAAAAATATAACAAGTTAAGAAAGAGGTGGGAAAGATTGGATTCGATGTTAAAACAATCACAGCAGAAAATGGCTATGAGGCGCATGTTGCCCAGTTGCATAACATTCCTGCCAATGATAATCCTATTTACCTTGGTAAGAGGTGTTTTCGAGAATAACCCCGTTGCGTTGTCTCCAATGAATGCTAACGATGTAATACTCATAGGCAACATGATGGCAGGTAATACAGGGTCTACGGTATATCCATGGACTGCCCTTGTGTACGGCATTGCCAGAACTATTAGATTAGAAGCTGGCTGGATAAATTTTACTGCTTGGTATTTTCTATGTAGTTTTGGTGTGAGCACGCTTATTCAAAGAATTTTTAAATTACAAACACAAGCATCGGGAGGAATGGGGCAGATGATGGGTGGTGGGAAAGCTAAATCTTTGGAATTTCCTAAAGTTTAAATTAATAAAAGAGATTTTTTGATTCTATTACTTTCCTTATTTCTATAAGTAATTAAGCGCAGACAGAGGGATTCGAACCCCCGAATGCTTTCACACACCGGCTTTCTGGGACCATATTTCCGCTCCAAGCCGGCGCCGTACCAGGCTAGGCAATGTCTGCAAAAAAAATTAGCGCTAACGACGCACGATGGCGACGCTCAGCAGTATTTCTATTTTTATGGTTTTTTAAAAGTTAAATAATTATTTTGTAGGAATGGAAACTGTTTCTTTCATTTTTTTTTCTAATTTTGCTTTTTTAATCGCAGTTTCGACATTTTCATGTGAAGCACCTTTCTTGATTTCAATCGTGTCTGTTATCGGTTCTATATGCCTGTAGTTAACCCTTCTTCGGCGAATTCCCAAACCATCAACTAAAATATAATTTTTATCGATAATATCGACAACAACGCAATATTTTCCCGCTTCCCTTCCCATAGTTTTAACACAAATTCTTCCAATATCGTATACGCTCATATAATTTGTCACCAAATTATTTTCAATAAATTTATCATTACTGAATTTTTTAATTTTCAGAAAAGATAAATGATTTATCGTAAATTAAGGAATAATTTCAATTATAAATTTTTTATGATTTTTAATTAGAAAAAGATTAATAAAAAATTTTTAACTCAGATAGGATTTTATCTAACACTTCTTCGATAGAAAAATTTTCTGTATTAATAATTAAATCAATAAATTCGTTAATCGAGTTTTTATCGCTTAAATCAATATCATAGAGTTTTTTGAAGCGTTCCAATTCAGATTTTTCCCTTAAAGATGTTTCTTTTAATTTTTCTTCGAATGATGTTTGATCCCTCTCTGACATTCTTTTAACACGTAATTCTAATGGACAAGTTAAGTGTATTCTAAAGTTTGCTATGGATTTGAGAATATATCCGCTTAATTGGCTATCAATAATAATATTGCCTTTCTTTGCCATGTTAACGACTTTTTTATCTAAAATCTTGTCAATGTCAGGATGGACTTCAACATAATTCGTAAATTCTTCTAAAGACATGTCCTTTTCTTTTGCAAGATCTCGGAACATTTGTCCCGTTGAGTAGTAGACTATTCCGAGGTGCTTTGCTATTAGTTTAGCAATCGTTGATTTGCCTGTTCCATGTAACCCAGATATCGAAATTATCATTTTTATATTTCTCAAAATTGAATTTAGCTATAAAAGAAATTAAAACCAGAAATTATTTAATATTTTTGAAATTCCAAGATCGGATTAAACTTCTGTTTGCCACACAGATTCTTTTAGTAAAGTTTGTAAACATTTAGCACAGTACCTTCCGCTTTCAGGTCTATTTGCTCTTCTGGAAACATTATTTGTTTTTTTCATTTTCGCTGGTCTTAATCTTGGTACAGCTTGAAGCGATTTTTTACAAATGGCACATTGAGCCTTACTAGGTTTTTTTCTCCAATAATGAGAAACAATCTGATTTCCAGGAGTTTTCAGCTTTTTTCGTTTTTGAGCTTTTGATCTTAGACCCGGTCTTGGCAAGAAGATTACCTTTAGTTTTTCAATTAATTCAATTTGAAGCTTTTATTGATATAAATCAATAAACTTAATTAATTTTATTATTTAGCTACTTCCCTATATTCAATTTTTTTTTGAATCCTTTGAACACTATATACAATTTGTCTGCTATAGAATCTCTATAATTTTTATTGTTAACAATTTTTTCTTCGTTTTGTAAGATTTCTTCGAAGATTTTTTGCAACTTTATCTTTTCTAATTATAAACCAGGAAATCTATCAAAATTTTTCTTCAAATCTTTAAAAAATTCAAAAATTAGCTCGATATTATCAAAACCATCTAATTTTAGCGCGTCTATTAGCGTTATAAAAGAGGCTGTAATTTCCGAAGTAATCCCTGGAAGATCAAGAATAGAAGAACTAAGTGATTTTGAGAATTGGTTAGTAGAAAAGTTAAGAGAAGAAATTTTGTTGATAATGTTAATAGCTTTATAATAATCTTCAGCAAAATTCATGTGATTCAATAGTTTTGAAAGGACAATATTATGCTTATTTAACGATAAGTTAAGCTCCAATAAATCGTTCGTAGCACTCTTTATCGATCTTTGAAAAAATGATTCTTTTAAAATACCTTTTTGATATTTTTGATTTAAGTTAAGTATTGTATTTATTGTTGCAAATATTTCAGATTCAAGCTCAGATTTAGAGTTTTTTATGCGATTTGTCATTTCTCTAAGGCTAGTAATGTAATGCTATAATATAAATGTAGGGCGTAAGAAATAATAAAATATTGCAAATATTATCCCAATTGCTAATGACGAGATAAGTACGCGAAACGTGGATGAGTTGGATAATTCTCTGATAGCAAGAGTAATTAATATGGGAACCCACACGGCAATCGTTAAAGCATCAATAAGATGGAGTACCGTCCAAGCTCGGGATGCAAATATCGGATTGAGATCAAACGATAAGAGATCAGGAATAGTAATATTCGGGATTAAAATTAAAATTATTAAAATCTCAATACTGTTTATTAATAAAAAGGGTGCAAATGCACACAACATCATTTTAAATTTTGACGCTTGCTGTTGGTGCAAAGTTCCTCCTTTATAAATGCTGAAAGGGCTCATCTCAGCTTGACTGTATTTTTCTTTTCCTTCTTTCTTTTCTCCAAAACGCGCTTCTAACCTTTCTGAAAAATCAACTGCAGTATTTGCCCCTTTAGTAAAAAGCCATATCAATATTAGCCCAAAAATTAAATAAAACATAAATCCAAACGCAAAAAAAGCTATAAAAACGGCTAAATCTATAAAAAACATTGCAAAGCTAAAAGGCGGTATCGATTGAATATTAATATGTGAAAAAAAGGCTAAACCCATGAGTCCATAAATGAGCGAATTAAATAATAAAATTTTATATCCTGGAGCGGCTTTCCTCTTATGATTTATGTCCCAAAAAGCCCTATTTGGTTTAGTAAACAGCCAAAGTATTGTAATATACCAAGGGGCAGGAGAAATGAATTCTTCTTCTATACGTTTAAATATAGAAAAATTTTCTATCCTTTCACTTCTAAGTCGTTTACCACAAAAAGCACACACGAAAGAGTCGGTTCGATTATAATTGCCACATCTAGGACATCTATTAGATACGTTAGTTGACATGGTTATTTAGGACTTACTAATTTTTATATTTATCATATAATTGTAATCATTTAAAAATTTCTTTAATGAGTGCTTTTTTTTGAATTTAAAGGTATTAAAAAATTAATATTAACTTAAAATTTATAGAATTTCGTATAAGTACAAATACAGAATACAAATCTGATTAGTATTCAATTAAATAATGGTTATCATATTTTAAAATTTTATAACTTTTATCTGTAAATAGTTTAATTAATTCTAAATTAGTTCGTGTGTGACTCGTAATTTCAAATACTTTTATACTTGATGGGGTTTTAACATAAGCCATTAATGGAATTAATTGATCGCTAAGATATTTATCAACAGGAATTTCGTTTTGAATGTATTTAATCATTTCTTTAGCAGCAATATTACCTAATTTTTCTGAAGAAAGTCTTTTTTCCCCTAAAATAGTGCCTGTTGATATTATTGCTCCAGTGTTCGAATAAGCCCACAAACAAAGGCCAACTCCAGGACTCAATGAATTTACCCAAACATCTTTGATATCTGTCTCGATTCCTAAAGTTTTCTTTATTTCCATATTAATAGATTTCTTAATTCGATTCGCAATGTTGTTTCCATTACGTTTTAGATGATTTGTCAAAACTATTTCCCCTTTGATTAGATCTACATCACCTAAATTAGTAAGATTAATAGGTTTAAGGTTATTTTTTGGAGGAATTATCGTACAATTAGTCTGAGCACCTCCCTTAGGATAAAATCCAAATTTTTTAATTTCTATATTAATTGTCAATCCAGATCTTTTAAATATTTGATAGATAACATTAGTAAGATAATTTAAGCTAGGTGCCCATTTACCAAAAGTACCTCCACCTTCGAGTATAATATTAATTTTATCCTGTTGAACTAGCCTTAAACACGCAATTTGAATTGGTTGGAGTAATAATCCTATGCTTGCTGCCGTATTGATTTTTACATGTATTTTACTTTTTAAAGATTTAATATTAGGAATAAAAGTAATTTCTTCAGTTCCAATATTGCAATTGCTTAATTTACTATTGGTTAGATTAGCAAGAGCTTTAAGACCGAGTAAGTGTTGTAATCTTAAACCAGGTTTAGGACGATTAGCTCGGATATTTTTTATTCTCAGTGGTTTGTTAAATAGAATCGAATATCCCGCGCTAAGACGTAGGATTGCTCCTCCTCCTTCTCCAAAAGAACCATCGATTTCTAAAAAGTCGCTTTCATTCAAAATTAATCTCCTTTTTCATATAAGGATTTTATACGTTGGATACCATCGTAACCTTTTATTAAATTTACGACTTCCTTAGGTACTAACACCGTCCAATTTCTGTTTTCTTTGCTTATTAATTTTCTTACATTTGTCGCGTTATATTTTTTCTTAAAAATTTCTAATTTCTCTCCTACAATAAATCCGTTATTTTGAAAAAGTTGTCGAACCCATTCACTATTGGAATACACTGTATCAAAATCGCCTACTATTGAAATAACATGGTCCACCCATTTGTTTGCGTTAAAAATATCGGGAATTGCAAATATTTCGAATCTATCTGGTTTAATATTTCTCTCTTTTAAGGCAGAATTTATGAAACTTACTCTTTCTTCACTAGTAAAGGGATCTGTTTTAGTTTTAGATAATTGAGAACTTCCTATTCCGATTTTAATTTTTTTATAACTTTTAAATATTTTATTGAGCACATAAATATGACCGTGATGTAATGGTTGAAACCTTCCAATAAATAACGCAACATTTCTTTTCGAACCCGTTAATTTAGTGTGATTACTGTTGACTTTAAATTTTGTAACTAAGTCCGTGTTAAGTAGTTTTTTCCATATCGTTTTTGCATAATCAATTGTTTTTTCATTCTGTAAGAGCTTAGTCAATTCAGATTGAGTGTAGAAACGACTTTCGCTGATTTGTAATTCGTTTGGATTGGGTTTTAGCTGAACAATATTTTTAACTAGTCCTAAAAATACATACGCAATTTCAGTTGTATTCTTATTTTCCTCTGTATTTAAATCGTAAAATAATAGCTTGTCAATCGCTATCGGAGGTATACCAAACTCTTCTTCAAGCTCTCTCTTTGCTTCCTCTTCAATATTTCTCATAGTTAAATTTCTTTTATACACAACATGCCCCGAGGCTGAGTCTGTAAAATATTCGGGAAAAGCCCTTTTATTTTTACCACGTTTTTGAACAAGATAGAGTATTTTTTTTTCAGGAGTAAGAGAAACTACAAAAAGGCGTGTTATTAAATGACTAATTTTCTTTTCGTGAGCCTCTTCCCTTTCCACGGGAAAGATGTATTTTACGAATTGTCCTGAGTGCAAAAATCTAATATTATTATCCGCGATACATGCCAAGATTTCTTTTTCCATATTCAAAGCCTTTTTTAAAAACTAAATGAAATTTCGTCTCCCAATTCAATTCCTATTTCTTTAGCTGCGTTCCCTAGATTTATTGAAACTTCGAGGTTACCGGATGAGCCTTTAACGAATAGTATTGGTTTTGGTGGCACCGATTCGTAATGGGATGTAAATTTCCCACGATATTCTTGATTTTTATAAAACATGACAATTTCTTTACCGTGCTCTAAAACTATTGAAGTTCCCAATATTCTATTTTCTTGTAAGGACATGTTTGTTGTTAAATTACCAAAAGTGTCTATATATTGAATAACACAAGTTATTTTTTTATTTTTTGGAGAAACTTCGTACTTAAGAGGATATTTCACAAATTTTGACGGATTACAAGAAGGACCAAAATTATTCAATGGGATATTTTTAGTTATGTACGCTCCGACTGGTGCCATTATGTCTCTGCCGTGAAATATTTTTGAGAGTGGTTTAAAGAAATAATTTTGATTTTCAACAGCTACACATTCAACAATATCGTCTGGAGAAAATACATTACTAAATATGCCATTATCCGGACCGACAAAATATTGATTATTAGCAGTTTTAATTGCTACAATCTTTCGGGAACCTCCGACTCCCGGATCGACTACACAGATAAAAACAGTATCTTCAGGATAATATTTATGAGTTGTTTTTACAACATAAGATGTTTCTATAATTGAAAATGGAGTGATATTATGAGAAATGTCAATAATTTTTATTTTAGGATTAATTTTTAATATTATTCCTTTCATACTAGCTACATAATGGAGCCCTTTTGCTCCAAAATCTGTAATTAATCCAATAATCTTACTATCCAATTTTGCCATTATATAGAAACTTTAGTGAAGAAATTGAAAAACGATTAAATCATTTTTTCTTATATTCCTCATCAATTTTATAAAATTCCTCAAGGGCTTTTGACTTCAAACGATACTCTTCTTCTTTATTAAATTCCACTAATTTCTTAGAAAGTTCGCTTGCTTTTTTATAAGAAATATACGCTGAATGAAAATTTTCGTTCCTGAGAAAATTTCTTGCCTCTTGAACAAGTTTGTCCCTTGCTTTTGATACATCTGGAACATCTTCCGAAAAAGTAGCTTTCTCCTTTAAAGATTCAGCAATGTCAATTACATATAATTCTTCAGCAATTTCAGCAGATTTTTTGAAGAATTTCGCAGCTTTTTCGTAATCTAAAGCCTTCAAGGCATTATCTGCCGTATTATAATACTCTGAGATTTTTTCGTGTTCTCCGTCTTCAATTTTTTTTAATAATTCTTGAGCAATTTTTCTTTCTTGTTTCCCACCGCTCAACATAAATTTAGTTATAGTTATAACACTATCTTTTAAAGCATCTGGTTTTAGGATATCGATTAATGGTTCGAGGTGTTTTAAATAAATATCTTTTAAGAGCGGTTCAAATTCTTCTGAATTCATTTTTAAAAAGTTTAACCCTAAAACTTCGATTGCTTCAGCTCCTTCTTTAAGCGCAGATCTGAATTTCTCAGGTTTATCGTTTTCATTTAACAATAATCCAATAATAATCCCAGAAGCCTTTCGAGCTATTTTTCCTTTAAATTTATAAACATAAGAAAATACTTGATTTTCTTTTAATTTCAACAAGTTGTACTCGTTTTTAGAATGATCTAAATTAAGCCTTAGAAATAAATCGTTTGTTATTTCAAAATTATATTTTCCCTCTTTAAAATAATAACCTAAAATTCTGTAATCGGCGTCCAAAGGTAATAATATTACAAAGCTGCCCGTTGGCATTTTTTATAACTCCTTATTTTCTTTATTGATGATATGAATAAAGTTTTATCATAAAAAAACTAGATGCTTTGCGGTTCTTTAAAGCTAATAATCCTATTAGTTTCTTCTCTTATAGATTGAATGATATTTAATAATTGAGCGTAATAGAGGTTATTAGAAACAGCTTTAGCAGCTTGTCTTATTATTTCAATAGCTTTCTTTTCTTCCTCAGTGATAGATTCAATTAATTTTTTTTCGTATAGCTCTTTTATCCTATTGTTAAAATCATCTGAAATCTCTTGCATGTTTTCACTAGATTTCATGCGAAATTGTTTAAGTACTTCTACTATAAGTCGGATATTCTCGTTAACAGAAATTGTTTCTTCAGAAAATTTTTGCGACATGTTTTGAATTGCGGTGCTCATTTGAGTGATTTGAGCGATTGTACCATCTAGCGAACTTGTAATCTGATTTATTTTGGTTATCATATCATCTAATAATTCTTCTGCCATTTTTTTATCAACTCATTACAATTAAATTTCATTATTTATACTATACATTATTTTGAGATATATCTTTCATGGATTTTACCGAACTAATTGCTTCAGAAAGAATTAAATTAACTGTATCTTGGTTAAGTACTTCTGCAGACAATTTTGAGAATTCTTCTAAATTTTTTACGAGCGTTGAAAGAGCATCTAATCCTAGTCCTTCCTGAATTTTCATCAATTCAAGTTTTGTACTCCCTCCAATATCTTTCAAAACTTCAATGTGTTTGTCCTTCGTTACTACAATTTCCTCTGAAAATTCTTTTAACTTTTCATCTAGATTAGAAATTTTTTTGTCAATATTTTGATTTAGCCCATCTAAAGATGTTTTCAATCCTTGAATTGATTGACCAAGTTGGGCAATTCTTTTGTAGATTGAGTCCAGAAGGTCTTGTAACATTTCTGCGATGATTTATTCACCCATTTGATTTTTTTTTTCTAATATTATTTATAATATTATTTTTTGATTTTAATTATATATTTAATTAGAGCACACCAATAAAAAAATTTTTATTATTTTGTGCTTTTTGACTTTATAATATAAGTAAAATAAAAAAAGTATTAAAAAAAAACAGAATATAAATTAAGCACTGGGCCATTAGCTCAGCCTGGTTAACGGCATTTAGAGCAAGCTTGGCCAACAAGCGCAGGTCTTATAATTGACTCACGATCAAACAAAGGTTATAAAATTGATCGTGACAGTAGATGCCTGAGAGCCGGGGTTCAAAATAACTTAAGTAAATAACTTAAATATGAAATTCCCCGATGGCCCACTCTTTTCCTTTTTTCTTTATTTCAAGAACAAATTATTTAATAAAACCTAACATGTTTTCTTTAGTTTGAATTGTCGAATTAGGAGTAAAAGTTTCTGATATTTAGAAGTTATATATCCTATATCAGGATTTTCGTTGTACCATTATTTGCATAAAAATGTTATATTTTTTGAAAAATAACAAGACTTACATAAACTAAACAAGTTTTAATAATTTTAGAGCCAAAAACTATTTATCTAAGTTAATGGATAATAGATTCAGAACCCACTTTTTAATTTGCATTATATTTTTAAGTAAGCCCGCTACAAGATTATCTGGAAAAGGTTTTTCTTGGTCGAGAGTTTGAACTGTGCTCATCCACTTATTTAAAGCTAATTGAACCAAACTAGCCCCTTCTGCTTCCATGAACATAGGTACGACTGCAGCGCTTTCCCGGGCGTCTCCAATGGCAAAATAGACTTTTCTATTAATGTCTTTTAACATAACAAAGTTTACGCATTCATCTAGTTTCCTTTCAACTAGAATAGTTTTAAGGATGTCAGTTTTCGTAGAACTATCTTTCGTTATATATTTTTCTTTTCTATTCTTTAGTTTAGGTTGAATATTGGTGATTAACTTATCCCCAGTACTTCCTTCAAGGAAGTATTTTGTAATTCTCAAAGAATTCTCAAAAGTCTCGATCTTTATAAATTTCTTAGTGTTTGAATATAGTATAGCCTGAGAACCGCCTGTATTTTCCGAGGTAGAGAGTTTTATAAAAATATTTCGCATTGCAATGGAATTACTTGTATGATACGATAATTCAAATAATTCCCGTGAAGACAATGGTCCATTGTTTTCTTCGATTTGTTTAAAAGGCCATTGAGTTGATATTACACTATTAAATTGATTTAAGAGTACTTTTTCCATGATTTTTTTTTATAACCCTAAATATTTAGTATAATATTGTTCTTCTAGTTTTTATTATTTAGTATTGAATACTTATTTTGTCATCATAATTTATAATTAAAAGTGGAATTATGATTAAAATTGAAATAATATTAGAAAATTATTATTTTTGAGTTATTTGATCGTAGGCTTTTTCAAATCTCTCAACAGCAGAAATAATATCTTTTGATGTTGCCCCAATAGCGGCGTTCATTACGATATATGGAGTTATATATTCAGTACTACAAGTCCCAAATACGCTTTCTTCAGGATTATATACTCGTGGACCAGTGACTCTTAAGTTATATAAAGCCCCCCCTAACGCAAACAACTGTTCTTTTTTTAAGTTATTTAAAGACACGGCAACAGCTACTGGATTAAATACTTCGAGAACTTTTTCATTGATTTTTTCAGCAACTCTTTTTAATTTGCTTTCTAGCAATTTTCGATTATGTTGTTGTTCTCTTAAGAGTTGTTGGTACCCCTCTATTCCTAAAGATAACATTGATATAAGAAAATTCACAATTGGAGCAGCAGAAGCCCGACCTGCGTATGCTTGGCTGATTTTGGTTATAATTTCTTCGCTTGGAGAGGCTATTATAGCTCCACCAACAGGAGTAAGAATATTTTTATCAGTTGATTGAATAATTGCATCCACTCTTCCAGCGTCTATACCAACCCGGATTAATTTCATCCATTCTGGACTTTGTATACCATAGGCGTTAATAACTATATGAACTAGATCGTTTTTTTTAGTAAATTTGCTAATCTCTTTAATATCGTCGTGTTCTCGAGGAGGAAAGAAGCTTGTTAAAGAGATTACAGCAAAACAATCACTATCTAAACTAGCTTCAATGTCTTCGATTGGTATTCTAACTGCATCCCCAAAAATTTTCCCTTCAACTGTTTTTATTCTCATTCCCATTAAATTAATTGCTTTTATTAGAGATTTGTGGTCAATTTGAGGGACAATTACAGTTCTTTTATTAATTAAGTTTTTTTTATTCCAATTAGGTCTGAGAGCCCCTAAACATAAAGCTAAAGACATTCCAGTGCATTGAGGGACGACTATTGCTTTTTTTATATTTGGCAATCCAAATTTTCTAAGGAAATTAAGAGCTAAATAATTACTGAGTTCATACATTATAGAACCTCCAGGAGCTTTTGGTTGTGGTGCTGTTAAGAATCCACTTCGTCCTATCCCATGACAAAAACCACTTGAAGTTTTTAAGTGTAAACTCGATGCAATTCTTGCTTCACGCTCCCCTACTCGAGAAGCTTTTCCATCTTTATCGGTATCCATATTTGAAAGCGTTTGAAGTAAAAACTCTATTTGACCGTCACCCCAAGGCTTTTGAGGGACATTTCTCTGCTCAAATAGCGTTTTCATTGGTTTTAAGAAATTAGTTAAAACTAACTGCCCTCTATCTAATATATTTTGTGGAATTGATGTGTTCTTAAAATATTCAATAATTTTATTAAAGTCAAACATAAATTTCCCTTGAAATTACTTAAATCTTTAATTTGGCGGCCCCCAGGGGGATTTTCTCGAAAAGAACAAATTTCTTTTCATATCGAACCCCTATCCCTCCGCAGGATAACTGGGTTTGAAGCCCAGCGTCAGAGACCACTTATCGTATGAGATCGAAATGATCAAATCAAATTCCGACCGCCGGGGGCCAAATTATTTATTATAGAGATTTACTGTTAATACTTAATATTTATAGATTTAAATGAATTTTATGTTTATTTTAAATTTTCGATATTATCTAACTATTCTATCTTTAATGTCTTCACAATTTATTCGTCGACATCCAGGTGACATTAATCCAATATTATAGATTCTGTCAACAAAGTTGACTATAATATGGGATGTCGCACCAAATATGACATATTTTTCATTTTCTGCGGATTTATATTTAAATTTACCAACTCCAATTAGATCTCCTTTAAGATCGTAAGCCCTTTCTTTGTAGTTTTTTTTATTTGCAAAAAAAGCTATTGGTATTTTTACAACTTCTTTTACTTCGTTTTCTTCTTTTACAATTCTTGTATCTTGGTTGATATAAGCTACAAAAGCGGTAATAATAAATCCTTTAGGTGTAAGATGGTCGTCAATAGAGCCTAAAACATTGACACTTGTTTTAGAAACACCTAGTTCTTCTTCGAGTTCTCTTAACGCCGTTTCTAAATAAGTTTTATCAAGCATTGGGTCGAATTTACCTCCGGGAAATGCCATTTCTCCCGAATGCTTATCTGTTTTACTTTTGGTTCTTCTAATTAAAACTAAATCATACGGTTTATCCTTGTAAGGAAGAATTAGAAAAACGATGGCAGAATTAGTAAAATTTTCGTGCGACATAACCAGTCGATCTGGAGAATTAAAATCTTTAAGCTTCTTTCTAATAAAGTTCTCATCAAAAATTAAATCCATAGGTATCAGTATTATAGATATTGTATTAAATTATTAAAATTTCTTAGTTATTTGGTTTCGATATTTGATATACTCTTTTAAATCTTTTATTTTATCAAGTTTAAATCGCTCCAATCCTAAGTTTGAAAGAGTAAATCCATATAATTCTTCTAGAAAAGTTACAATCATATAAGCCGTTGCACCCCAAATAGTATATTTTTTACCATTTTCTTTATTGATGTAATTAAAGTAAAATATTGGGAACTTATTGCCATCAATGTCTATAGCTTGTTCTCGAAAATTACTTTTGTTTAAGAAAAAATCGACAGGAATTTTTAATATTTTCTGAACTTCTCTATCCTCTTTAATTAATTTTTGATTTTGATCAATGATTGCTACAAAAGGAGTTATTATATACTTCGTCATTGTAGGAAAATCGTCAAGACAACCAAGAATTTTAATATTTTTCCTTGGTACGCCAATTTCTTCTTCAGTTTCCCTTAAAGCAGTGTCTTTTAAGGATTTATCGTTATTAGCATCGAATTTACCTCCTGGAAACGACATTTCCCCTCTATGGCTTGTTCCTCTATTTGAACGATGTATTAGTATTAATTCGTAGGGTTTTTCTTTGTATGGAACGATAGAAAAAAGCACTGCTGAACGTGTAAAAAAATCGTCTTTAAGAAATATTCTCAAAGGTGAATCGCAGTCATAAAGTTTGCTCTTATTAAGATTTTCGTCGAAAATTAAATTCAAAGAATCCATGAATTTTAGGAAAAATTTTAAGATGGTAATTAATTTAAGAGAATAATATTCAATCCTAATAAAATTTTTAGTAAGTGTTAAAATTGAAGTTACCTAAAGAACTTAGAGAGAAAGGAGACCTTAGCGCTACAGCAAGTAAGGGAAAAAACTGTTCAGTAAAAGACTGTGGAGAGATCGCTATAAGATCGCTTTCAGAAAATAAATGGAAAACTTACGTTGAGAAAGCAAATTTAAAAATTTATGAAAACAAGCAACATAAAATTTTCCTCTGTAAAGATCATTATAAAGACGCGAATAAATATAGAAAATCGCAAGAAAAGGTATACCAGAAGAAGGGTTTTTTAGAAAATTCCGCTGCTTCAGGTAAAGGAAAACGCTACGAATTAACTTAACCTAAACTGTTTTTATGTATTATGTAATAATATTCATTTGTTCATAAAGAGCATTAATGCTAAGATAATCACTATTGATTATCCCAACTGTCAAGAAAGACAAAGCAATTATAAAAATTATAAGACCAATTAATTTTTTTCTCATATTAATCAAAAATTATAATATTTGAAATAAATTAAAAATTTAGGTTTATGTTATTTAGTAAGATTTTCTAGAGTCTTGATTTTTATGTTAATTTTTTTAAGTTTTAAATCAAAAGCTTTGCTTTTAGCTTTATAATCGTCTTCAGAAATTTCTTTTGCTGAAAATCGTCCTTTATTTAAGTTTCTCTCCGATTGGAGTTCAGCTTTTTCCATTTTTAATTCCTTAATCCAAAGTTTCATTCCTTCAGTCAAATCTTTTTTCTCCGTTTCGAAGTCCTTTTTTTCTTGGTTGTACTTTCCTCGTAGATTTTCAAACGATTCTTTATCGACTTTGTGTAATTTAAATTCTTTTGACAGATTTTTTAATTGAAAGATTTTCTTTTCAATATCGTTTTGAATTCTCTGAACAATAAATGGTTTCTCCATTTTTTCCTCTAAATCGCCTTCTTTTTGTTTTAATTCAGTTATTAAAGTTTTAATCGCTTCGAGTTTTATATTAACAGTTTTTTTATATTCTGGATCTACATCGTATCTCGGATTTTTTACAGATTTTTGAAGTTCTTTTAGTTTTTCAATCAATATTTGCTTATTTAATTGAGTATCGTTATATTCTATGTTCAAGATCATTTGTTCCTTAACTTCAAAAGGTAGAGGTTTCTCTACAATTTCTTTTTCGGCTTTTTTTCCCTTTTTCTTTTTGCCAATTAATTCTGGTTTTTCAGATAACTCTTCGATTTCTTCTTCTATAATAATTTCCTCAGCTGGTTCTTCCCTAAGTTTTTTTTTGTCTTTAATCAAGTCTTTAGCTTTCTCGACCGCGGTTTTTTCAGGCTTTTTTACGCCTGCTAGAACTGGCTTCCCACAGATTATACAGAATTTATCTTCAGCTTTCAACGGATTACCACAATATACACAATATTTAGCCATTTAACTTCTCACTTCTCGGTTTGTTTTAAAATAAGGATATATTAAAATGATATTGTATTTGTAATTAAATTTTATTGGAGTCCAATAGTTACACTTATTTCTCTGATTTATTAATATAAATTATTGATTTTAATATTTTTATATTAAAAGATATTAATT
>DAOUUT010000240.1 GCA_030668025.1 Promethearchaeota archaeon | reverse complement strand
GGCCAAAAAATAATAAAAGGTTTTCTGGAACGCATTTTTTAAACTAGGCTTAATTTAATTTATTAAAATTATAAGGTTAAAAAACCTCTAAAGAATTTAAAAATTATTGGTTTAAAAGATAGGATAAATAAAAATAAATAGAATTTATGATTTTAAATAATACAAAACTGAATTAACGCCAAACAATAACCAAATCTTTACAAAAAAATCTCCTTTTAAAAACGGGAGGGTGGTCTAGCTTGGTATGATACCGTAGGAATATATATTCTACGGCTTAAAACTTGGCTGGGGGCCAAGTGGCCGAGGGTTCGAATCCCTCCTCTCCCATTTTAGAATTTCCCTATAAAGCTCCTTAAATGAACCTTTTTTTATTTTGAATTAAGTTAATGAACCTTCATTTTTTTATTCGATTTATCAATTGTTTACGAAACAATAGTCTATAAATTTTTAAGTGGAAATAATCTATTTTCTAGTTAAAAACTAAAATATTTTTAAAGTGATTGTTAAATGAGTGAATATCAAGAAACGGATAAAGCTATGAGGATTATGGCCGTTATAGGAGGCATCATTAGTTTAGTTGAGGCAATCATGATTCTTGTAGGTTCAGGGTTAATGCCATATGGATTTGGAGCCCTTGGTGGTGTTTTAGGACTAATTCTAGCGTTAGTAGCAATCTTTCTGGGTATAAAGCCGATACATTACACTCCATTCATATTAGCGGCAATTGGCGTGTTTTTAATTATTTTTGCGGTTTTAATCGGCGGAATTGTAGTACTATTAGCAACTTTTATTGGTTTAATTAGTTAATCCAATCTCTTACTTCTTTCTTTTTTTTAATTTTTAATATTAATATTTCATATTTTAATTTAAAGGCTATTTTTTATTCAATGTGTTAACGCAAGAGCCAAAATAAATCCTCCATAAATCTCGGAAAAGTCACCTACGCGAGAGGTATCTATTACAATATGCCCAATACCCATATATATTGCACCATATGCTTTACCTCCACCTAAATGCACCAAAGTGCGATAAATTAGATTTCCAGAGATACCATTTGGTGCTATTACTAAATTAGATTTATCGTTAATTGCTTTTTCAATTAAAATTTCGTTATGATTTATTTCCAACTTTGGATGTTCTAGCTTGAAATTATCCATTAATTCTTTTGCTTCGTTGATAGTTTTATCGACATCCAGATTTCGGTCTAAATCTCCAACCCTCCCTCCGCTTAAAATGCTGATCTTTGGTTTAAGGTTTAAACCTTCTAATATTTTTATTGCTTTTTCTATGAATATCTTTTTAGTTTTAATATTATTGCATTCGTCTATACCTACAGGTCCAAAGAAAAATTGTTGGCCTTTGTAAGTTTCTAATAACGCTAAACGGGCAATCTCTGAGATCTTTAGGGATGTTTTGAGACTTTGTAAGAATTTACTTGAACCCAAACTACCTCTTACAACGCAAGATATGAGTTCTTTGCCTAAGTAATTTAAAATCTCAGATTCAGGCTCGTTTGATTCGATTAAAAAGATTCTTTTCGAATTTTTTTTATAAAGAGTGTTTTTAGAAATTTGATTAATAGAAGTTTTATTACCAAAGAAATATACTGAAGATTTATTGATTTCTAATAATCCTATAGTAGCTTTTAAGATTTTGAGATTATGGGTTTTCGAATCACCTAATCCAATCCCAACTTTAGTAATTTTACCTTCTGCTTTAGAACTGAAAATATCTAATATACTCATAGAAAATCTTAATTGATTTTAAATTAAGTTAAAAACAATAAACGCAAGAATAATTGTTAGCGCATTGTAAACGCCATGTGTAATCATAACAGCGATTAAGTTTTCTTTTCTCCAATTATATAGTAATCCAAGCAATAGGGAAATAGCAAAAAAGGGAAAAAAATTAAAAAGTAATGATATTATAAATATTATAGCCGATCCTGGAGCCAAGAAAATTCCAATCAAATGAATCGATGAAAAAATCAACGCTGTAATAACAATCCCCCACCATTTACCTAAACTTCGAACTAACCCTTTTTGCAAAAAACCTCGAAACAAAACTTCTTCGGTAGTACCAATAATTAATATCATTATTATGGATAATAGAAAAATGCTAAGAATGTCTGCGGAGGCAATCATTGCATCTACTTCTCCAGCGGCTCCAAAAAAATCTTGTATAGTTTCGTATCCAAAAATTAGGTTCAATATAATTTCCATGAGAAAAGAAGTGGATAACACCAAAACTACTCCCACTACCGCAAATCCTAAACCAATCAGGATTTCTTTAATAAGTTTAGTTTTATCAAATCCTTTCTTAGTAAAACCTAATAAAATCAAACGGTTATTTAGTGTTGGGTTCTGAAGATATTTACCAACGTATAAAGCTGGGACAAGAATAAATATTAATTCAACAAAGGAGGAAATAATAATAAAATACGGGCTAACTAAGAAATCTGATATATTCTCTAAGTTAAATGCAAAGAAAATAAAAATTATAACGACCAAAATTGCAGCAAAATTCATTAAAACATAAGCAGCTGCAGTTATACCAATAGAAGCAGAAGTACCCCATAATTTCTGATCCTCTAAGTTAAGGAGTTCCTCTTCAGAAAGTTTTTTTCTTAAAGGTTTATTTGACAGATAAAAATTTTGTTGAGAAATTGCTTCTGGGGGGCCCAGATAATTTATATTTTTACGTGGAGGCATCCTCATATGGGTGTTTACATATTGAAGGTCAACACCACACTTAATACAATATTTTATATTTTTTATATTTTTTATATATTGTCCACAGATTGGACAATAAAGCCATTTAAACTCATTATTGGCTGAATCGTCTAAATTTTCATTTTCGTTCATTTTTATTACATATTAAGATGCTAAAATAATAAATACTATTGTTCTATTATTATTTTTGATTTAAAAGTATGACACTTAAAAAATATATCAATCAGCTTAATGGGTAAAATAACATTCTAATGTGTCTTTTTCCCATTTAATAGGATTTACGAATCCAAATCTCTCGAATTGTATAGTTTTATTCATAGGAATGTTTACAAGGTTAAGCTCTCCATTTCCCTTAGAAATCGTCCCATCAGGTTTTATAATTGAAACTTTCACATTTTCTTCTTTACTTACCCATTGAATAATTGAATATTCTCTGTTTAGTTCGTAACTATGGAACTGAGCATTTATTTTATGGTTCTCTACATCAATATAAGTTACTTTAATGTTGATTAGGTCTTTTAACCGTACATATTGATCTATTTTAAATTTAAGAGCATCTGATTTAGCAATGAATACTTTCAATTTACCTTCTTTTGATTTAACGTTTATTTTTCTCTTTCCTTTTTTAGGATTTGATGGTAGTACTAATGGTTCAGCTATGAAGTTTGAAAAAGGAATGTTTTCGATCTCAATTGTAAAAGGGTCTTCTACATAAAAATACCTATCTGAAATTTCATCAATTATATCCTTATTTTTAGAATAAAGCCATGATTCATCAAAAGTAATTCCCGTAATGGACATACCAAGGTCTTTAAGCGTTTCTTTCAAAGCTTCGGGGCTAATCCCTCGCATTTTAAGGGATTGTAAGCTCCAAGTTCTAGGATCGTCCCATCCTTCGTATTTACCACTTATTATATTATTTCTTGATTGAGTTTTACTTAAATTCATATTTGGAAACTTAATTCTACCATAATGCAAGAATTCCGCCATTTTCCAGTTAAAATGCTTCCAGATAAATGCTTCGATTATATCTTCTTTTACCAAATCTGCGCCTCTTAAGATATGTGTCGCACCTATTAAATGATCGTCGATTGCCCAAGAAAATTCTAACATTGGCCAAACAATGTAATTATTTCCAACCAGTGGGTGATTCGCTTCAGAAATTCTCATAATTATATGGTCTCTTATTGCAGGATCTTTTTGGGCCATTCCCGTTTTTAATCTAACTACAACTTCTGTTTCATGGTACTTCCCTTTAATCATATTGCTCCATTCTTCTAGGTTTATATCTATTGATTGATCTCTATGAGGGCAATTTTTTTTCTGTTTTTTATAATTTTCCCTAAACTCATTTGCACTACAAAAACATACATATGCCATATTATCCTGAATTAACTTTTCACAATATTCGTAATAAAGTTCTAATCTATCACTCTTGTAATATATTTTAGAATAATCAACTCCCAACCACGTTAAGCCATCCTTTATCAAGTTGTAAGCTTCAGGAAGCACATATTTTGCTTTAGGGCTATCTCTCAAAGATTTTGGACTCCCTATTGTGTCATCAAAGAATAAGATTAATTCCCCGTTATACCGCTTGACATATTCGTTGTTTAAAACAATCATTCTCGCATTTCCAATGTGTAAAGCACCACTTGGATATGGTGCTAAACGCATTATGATTTTATCGTAATTTTGCGTATTAAGTAACTCTGGCAATACCTTTTTTTCTTTCTTAGTTTCCTTTTTCTCTAAAGCAGATGGATCCAATTCAAGTAATTTCTCTTTTTGTTTTTCTAAAGATAGTTTAGCAATTTCGATAATCGTTTCATCTAATAAAGATTTAATCAGTTTGATTTGAGATCTCAGTTCAGCCTTTTGGCTCATTATTTTACCCATAATTGCCTTTACATTCGGTTTTCCCCCGAATTTCACCGCATTTGTAAGGCCAAAAACCCATAATAACTTTTTTATTTCATCAATATCCATTATAAAAATCACGCATTAAAGATCGTTATTTTCCATTCTAAATTTAAACCTATTTGAGTATTAATAATAAAGCTTATCAAAAAAAATAAATCTTTATTAAGAGAATATTAGCAATTAAATAAATCGGGATAAATAATAAATAAGAGAATTGCAGAGTATTGAAGAAATTTTTTTATCGTGGATATATACTAATTAGATTAAAAGTTATTGGTACTGAATGGGAAGTCGTTGAGAGATTGAAAGGTTTAAAGTCAACCATTCCCGATGAAAACTGGAAAGTGACATATGTAACCCCTATTTATGGCGGTTGGGATTTGGTAGTGGAATGCACATTTACTAAACTACAAGAATTAGATAAAATCGTGACTTTTATTCGCGTTAACGAAGAATTATCTAATTGGATTGAAGAAACTACTACATTAGTGTCTAGCAAACCTGATTATCCTAAATAATTAATAGATTAAATAAAACTCTACTAATTTTAATTCAAATAAAAATTAGAAATAAAATTTTAGATATATGAAAGAATTGACTTTTAAAGAGTATTATATATTCCCAAAATTTTAAAAAAGATATTGTTATATTTATTAATTATAATCGATAATTGAGGTGGTTATTTGCCAAAAGTTGCAAAAACTATAGAAATTAGAACTAACCTTGAGAAAGTTTATAAGATTTTAACAGATGGAAAACAGACAGTAAGATGGAACCCAATTGTAAATGAAATAAATCCACTTGAAGAAAAAAAATATTTACTACAATCAACAATTGGGGATATGACTATTAATAAAATAGAGAAAGTCAAAGATGTCTATGTTAGATGGAAAATGGAACAAAGTGATTTGAATTCAATGGGATATATTTTGAATGAAAAATTACCAATATCTAGAGTTGAACTGTGGATTGAATTTGAAAATAAGACATTTAAAAAGAAATTCAAGGACGCTGCAGATTTAACCTTACAAGGGTTAAAAAATTATATTGAATATATTGAAGATGGGGGCAACATTTTAGAGTATAACAAACAATCAATAAATTTAACTCATTGATTTTTTTTTTTATATTTCAGTATCTAAGTATTTATTTTTTTTTCTTTTATTTTTTATGGTCGTTAAGCCGACATTATTTGAAATTTACCCGACCACCCCATGTGATTTTTTCTCCAGAGAAAGAAAGGTTTGTGCTAATAAATCTTGGTTTTGATT
>DAOUUT010000029.1 GCA_030668025.1 Promethearchaeota archaeon | reverse complement strand
TTGTAAAAGGTGGAAAATTTGTCTGAAGAACAGACCAATAGTAAACACAAAATCGGAGCATTTATATGTAGATGAGGAGTAAATATTGGAGGCATTTTAGATGTGCCTAAAATTGTAGAAGAGATTGATAAACTCGACGATGTTTGCGCTTATGAGTATTTAAATTTGTGTACGTCTGGAGGGGCTGAATTTATGAAAGAGCAAATAGCAGAAAAAGGCTTTGACAGAATTATCATGGCTGCTTGAACTCCAATAACGCATGAGCCAGTATTTCATGCCATTTTAAAAGAAGCAGGATTGCCACAAAGATATTTGGAATTTGTTAACATTAGAGAACATTGTAGTTACGTTCATCAAGCAATGGAAGTAAGAGATGACGCTACGCTTAAAGCAATAGAATTAGTAAAAGCAGGAATTTCAAGGTCGCAATATCTGGAAGAAATACCTACAAAAACAGTTGATGTAAAACCTACTTGTTTGGTTATTGGTGGAGGGATTGCTGGCTTAAGTGCTGCAATTGATTTGGGAGATGCGGGATATGAAGTTTATTTAGTTGAAAAGAAGACTACCATCGGTGGTCGTATGAGTCAATTAGATCGAACATTTCCTACAGACGATTGCAGTATCTGAATATTGGGGCCAAAGATGTTAGAAGCTGATCGCCATCCAAATATAAAAATGCTTACTTATAGTGAAGTAGCAAAAGTCGAAGGATATATTGGTAACTTTAGAGTTCAAGTAAAAAGAAAACCTCGGTTTGTCATTGAAAGCGAATGTACGGGGTGTGGCGCATGCACGGATGTATGTCCGATATACGTTCCTAATTATTTCGATGAAAATCTGTCGGCTCGGAAGTGCATCGATATTTCATTTGCTCAAGCAGTTCCGGCAGTTTATGACATTGAAAGAGAATCGTGTGTAGAGTGTTTTGCATGTGTTGATTCTTGTGATTTGGAAGCAATTGACTTTAGCCAACAAGACGAAATAGTAGAACTTGAAGTAGGAACAATAATAGTGGCCACAGGATGGGACATATATCAAGAAGACGATTATGGCTACGGAAAATACGAGAATGTAATCACGCAGATCCAATTAGAGAGGATCCTTGCTCCAAATGGCCCTAAGTTCGGTCATTT
The DNA here is from genome assembly GCA_030668025.1 of Promethearchaeota archaeon. The sequence continues at coordinate 18,538 of DAOUUT010000029.1, read as the reverse complement.
AGTACGGCCCTCAGATGGAAAACGTCCGAAGAAGATTTTATTCATTAACTGCGTAGGATCACGAGATTTAAAAAAGAACGAATATTGTAGCGTAGTTTGTTGTAATCTATCTGTCAAGAATTCCAAACTTATAATCTCAGAATATCCCGATTCCGAAATTACTGTATGTTATATAGATATGAGGTGTGCGGGGAAGATGTATGAAGAGTATTATAAAAGAGCCAGAGATGCAGGGATTCTTTTTGTTAAGGGGATGATAGGAAGCAAAGAAATCAAAGAAGATCCATTAACACGGAATCTTATCGTTCAATTTGAACCTGTTGGGACCGATACACTAGTAAAACTAGAAGTTCATATGGTTATTTTGTCATCGGCATCGCTACCATCTCAAGGCACAAATGAAATTGCTTCTGTAATGAACATCGAGAAATCATCAGATGGGTTCCTAAAAGAAGTTCATCCACGTTTAGAACCAATCAAGACGAAGGTTCCAGGTGTTTTCTTAGCTGGTTCTTGTCAAGGTCAAAAATCGATTGAACTAGCAGTAAGTCAGGCTAAGGGAGCAGCATCATCAGCCGGGATTCCAATGGGAAGAAGAGAATACGTTATTGAGTTAATACGCGCCCAACCAATAGACGAAAGATGTGCAAAATGCTATAAATGTATTGACGCTTGTCCATACAATGCAATTTCTATTAATGATGAAGGAACGATTGTTGTAGACGTAATAAGTTGCAGGGGTTGTGGAATTTGCACTGCAATATGTCCTTCAAAAGCGATAGACTTAGCGCATTACAAAGACGTTCAATATTCAGTTTATATTGACGAATTATTACCAATTGAAGATTAAAGAGGTAATTAAAATGAGAGACGATGAAGTTAAAATTCTATCCTTTTTATGTTTAAAATGAGGCTATGGTGCAGCTGATATGGCGGGAACTATTAGAGCTCAATACCCCACATCTTTAAGAACCGTTTTAGTTCCATGCACTGGAAGAGTTGGTGCGGATGTAATTATGAGAGGTTTTGGAAGAGGTGCTGACGGAATAATTGTTGTTGGATGATATCCTGGAGAATGTGATTATGAAAAAGGTAACTATTTTGCACATAGATCAATCGCTTACATAAAAGAAGTGGTTAAAACCGTTGGACTTAACCCAAATAGATTAAAGATGGAATATTGTAGTTCAGCGGAAGGTTCAAAATATCGGGAAGTAGCAATTTCTTTCGATGCAGAAATACGGAAACTTGGACCGAGCCCATTACGTAAAAAAAATAAAAACTCCTCTAAAAAATAAATGTGTTAGCTAATGAGGCTGAATTAAAAAAACGAGAATTCAGCTGAAGAAATGGGAGCACCATATAACACATAAAAATAATATTATAAAAATAAAAATATCAAAAAAAAGTTTAAAAATTTATTAAAAAAAAATTAAATCAAAAACAAGAAAATATATTTACAGTTTTGAGTTGAAAATCATGGATACTATAGATGAATATCTAATAAAGATTGAAGATTTCCCTATATTACTAACAACCTTATTAAAGGAAAAAGTTGTTAGCAAAATAATTGGGGCTAAGGTAAAGGTAGATAAAAAAACTCAGAAAGAGGATAGATTTACTATTTCTCCAGAACTCTACGAGAAACCAGGAGATATTTCGGGTTTTCCTTTAACTAACCTAATAGCATATGGGTACGCTAGAACAGATTCAGCTGCGAAATTTTTACATAAGTCGGTTAACGGAGCAATGAAAGAGAAAGTAGGACTTATTGCTCGCCCTTGCGACACCAGGGGGATAATTGAGTTAGCAAAAATTAGACAGGTCAATTTAGATAATCTTTTTATCATTTCTTTTGAAGACAGAGGAATGGTTATAAACGTTTCTCGTCAGATAAAGAAGATGAAAGATATTGATCCGACTAAAGTGGTTAAGGAAAAGATCGGAGATAAAGGGTTAATTCTCAAATTTGAAGATGGAAAAACTAAAGAAGTAGGATTAGACATAGCTGAAAATTGTACGCGCTGTGTAAAAAAAGTTCCGGTTGTAGCTGATTTGGGAATTAGTGATCTAATATTGCCTATCGATTCTGACGAAATTATCCTTAAAGTATATTCTACTAAAGGGGAAGAACTTGTAGAAAAATCAAAAATTAACAAGAAGCCATTACCTGATGACATGAAAACAAAAGACGCAGAAAAGATTAAAGAAATCAAAGAAACAGCCCTAGCAAAAAGAGCAAAGGATTTAGAAGAATGGGATAAGCTTTCTCAAGATGAAAAGATAACTAAACTACAAGCATGTACAATGTGTGGCATGTGTATTAGGGGGTGCCCTGTTTGCTACTGCGTTGACTGTATTCTAACGAAGAAGCGAAAAGCAAAAACTATAAATAAAGAGAGTTATCAATTAACTCGGATTGCCCACGTTGCTGACCGGTGCGTAGAATGCGGCAACTGTGATAATAATTGCCCAACGCATTTACCGTTATCTCTGTACTTTCAATCGCTAAACGATTCATTTAAAGAAAAGTTTGGTTACAATGCTGGTGAGAGCTTGGAAGATATACCCTTTAGATCTGGGAAGGCAATAAGCGAAATGGAGTTATAAAAAACATAATTATTAAAAATAAAAAAAAATAATATTTTTAATTTAAAATTTAAGTAAAGAAAAATAGATGTGAAGAAATATGTCGTTACCGGCTAAAAAAGCAATCGAGATTGATAAGAATAATACTCATTATATTTATAAAATGTTAAACCACGAAATGATTCTAAAATACGACGAAAGCAAGTGTATTGAGTGTGGTTTTTGTCACCGAGTTTGTCCCGTAACAATTTCAATTTACGACGAACCCTTAAAAAAGCTTGCAATCGGAACTCCAGAAGAAATGAGGGTAGAATCTGACAAAAAAATCGTAGTTGATGTAGAGAAATGCATCTGGTGCGGAAGTTGCACTTGGATCTGCCCAGGATATACGCTAGAATTGATAATCAACGGAGAAAACAAGATATTATTGGTAGAAAACGGTTCTCTTCCCGAATTTGAGGAAGAGGTTCGCACTTTAGAGAACGGTCAGAAAGTACGCAAGGTAGTAGAAGGTTCGATTACAATTACTTGCGACGAAAAAGATAACAAAGTTATTGACGCATTCGCGGACGAATGTGCTGTTGGCGCCATGTCTCGGGAAGGAAAGGAAGTAGTTGTAGACATTGATAAGTGTATTCTATGTTTTAAATGTACAGAAGCCTCTAAGAACTACGAGAATATTAGCGTTAAGGTTTTTCGCGATAGATTCAAGAAAGTAAAAGGAGAACCATCATCCGTGTGGAACGCTATAAATTTGCGAGTCCTTGGGAAAGAAGGGAAAATTAAAGGTATTATGAGTCGAAGTCAAAACAAACTCGCAGATTCTGTTATGCGCTTGTTAGGCAAGGAATTTAGCGAGGAAGAATAGTAAACCTAATTAATAGTAATTTTTATTTTCAACATATTTTTTATTCTTAAGTTTCTTTATAGAGATCAGTAAATTATAATTGTGTTATAAAGAGAGAATAAATTTGAAAGATATTATTAAAAAAATCTTAATAACTTTATTACTTCAGATTGCATATCAAAACATATTCTATATTCTACTTGTTCCAGAAATTTATACAGTATCCATTTTCGTTTTATATTTGTTAACGAATCATGTAATTGGTCTTGCAGATGCATTGATACGCCCTGTACCGAAAGAGAGGAATCCTTCAAAAATATTTGATTTCTTAATATTATTGCTGTTTTTGTTATCACCATTCTTCTTAATTGCTGCTTTTTATGAGAATAAGCTATTGGTTTCGTTGATTTTACCATTCTGGGATAATCTTATCGTTAGTTATCTTGGATTTGTTATTTATCTCTCTGCAGGTATCTTAGCTATTGTAGCACGAGTACAGCTTGGCAAGTTCGGTTCAGGTGAATTAATAACGGAGGAAGACCACAAACTTTGTACCGAATGGGTTTATAAATATATTCGGAATCCGATGTATTCTGGGGGAATATTAGGTGTTATTGGATTCTGTTTAGTCTTTAGAAGTGTAATAACGCTTTTATTCGTTTCAATTTTCTATTTTATAGTATTAAAAATGAGAATAGATGAAGAAGAAAGGCTTCTTTACGAGGCTTTTGGAGAAGAATTCACTAATTACAAAAAGAAAAGCAAAAAACTAATACCATATATCTATTAAAATATTAAAAATTAATTCATTTTTTACTATTTTTATAATGAGGAAAAATATAATGGCAACTGAAAAAGAAAATATTATGCAATTCATCAAGGAACTTCCGGATAATGTTACTCTTGATGATGTCATGTATCATCTTTATGTAAAGCAAAAGATTCTAAGAGGATTAGAGGATATTAAACAAGGAAAAATCCATGATCATGAAGATGTAAAAAAGATGGCATTAAAATGGTTAAAATAAAAGGTCTGATGCCGCTAAAATCGATTTAAAGGGAATAATCGAATATTTATCTCAAGATTCACCTCAATATGTTGAATATTTTTATGAAAGAATTTTTGAATCTATTGAGTACTTAAAATCTTTTCCAGAAATGGGACGCCGAGTTCCAGAATTAAAAGACTCAACGATGAGAGAAATAATAATCAAACTTTTGTGATCGACACCTGGATTCTTAAAAAAAATAAAATATTACTCGTGATTATTTTGAAAAAGCGTGGTCAGGTGCGTTAACTAATTTGAAAGAAAAACTAAGCAGTAAAACAACTTGATTAAGTGCAATCGTAAATTTTAATTTGATTCTAATTTTTATCATCGACATTTAAATGAGTATATTACTTATAATTTCAATAGGTTGATAACTAATGTCGAAAGAATTCTTATTTGATTTAAGAATAGATAGTTTTAGAGAATGTTTCAATAAGTACACGCGAAAAGCGTTTCAAATTCTTCCCGAATTGGAAAAACCCCGCATACTTGATATTGGTTGTGGTTCGGGGGTTCCGACCATGGAATTAGCAAAATTATGCAACGGTGAAATAATAGGAATCGATATTGATCAAGAACTTTTGGACAGATTAAGTAGAAAAATTGAACAAGAAGGTTTAACCAATAGAGTAAAGGCTATTAAATGCTCAATATTAGATATTAAATTTCCAGACAATAGTTTTAATATCATTTGGGCTGAGGGTTCAATAACGACTCTAGGTGTTGAAAAAAGTTTAAGAGGATGGAATAGGCTACTTAAACCTAAGGGTTTCTTGGTAATTCATGACGAAGTTAAACACTTTTTCGAAAAACATCATGAAGTTGCTAAATGTGGTTATAAAATTATTGAACACTTTTATTTGCCAGAGGAAGCTTGGTGGGAAGAATATTATAGACCACTTGAGATTAGAATCAAAGAATTATCTAAAAAATATAGTAACGATCCAGACGCTCTTGAGGTGTTAAAGATACATCAAAATGAGGTAGACTTGGTCAAGGCCAGTCCTAAAAGTTTTCAATCAGTTTTTTGTATAATGCAAAAAATAAAAAAAATTACATAATAGTGTTATTTCAGATAATTTAACGCTGTTAACGCAAACATTTTCACCAAATCCATTAAATCCTTAATATAAACGAATTCATCTTCGGAATGAATGTTATTATCTCTTGCGGAAGCTCCTACTAAGATAGTTGGAATCCCTCTTTCTTGAAACCAGTGTGCATCGGTTGAAGGCATTAAAGTTTTAAATTCTCTTTTTTCACCATGGATTTTCTCCGCTGCTTTTAGAACAATTTTAGCAAATTCAGAAGATTCATCAACCACTTGCGGTTCCATTATAATTGGTATTTGAACTGTTATATCCAAGTCTGGGTCTTGCTCTTTCATTTTTTCAACAAAATCAAGGAGTCTCTTTCTTATACTTGCAACATCTTGTTCTGGAATTGTATTTACACTAAGATGAAGATAACATCGATCTGGAACCGTCGTGATTTTCGTACCACCATGAATTTCCGCAAGATTAATACTACTTACATTAGAACCCCATCCGTCTGAAGTGGGATAATTCGTAGTTTTTTCTAACAGTTCTTTTTTCAGTTCAAGTAAGAAATTCATAATCTTGACCATCCGTTCTATAGTATTTATCCCAGAATTCTCATTACGATAAGGTGGAGGAAGGTCCGGGAATGCTAGCCCGTGAGCGGTCTTTCCTTTGATGGTTATCGTGATATACATCGTTCCACCACAATATCCAAAGGGATATCCATTAGCTGCGTCTCCTAATAAGCACGCATCTCCAGAGACTAATCCATTACTTAAAAGATATTCTGCCCCTCTTAATCCTCCAGTTTCTTCATCTCCTACAGCAGTTACTATTAATTTTCCTTTAAGATCAACTCCTGCTTCAAGTAAAGCTTGAAGGGCAAAAATTTCAGCAGTCACTGAAGATTTATCGTCAGAAGCGCCTCTTCCATAGATTTTATCTCCAACAATTTCCGCTCCAAACGGGTCCTTTGACCAACCTTTAAAAGCTTCAACTGTATCAAAATGCCCGTTGAAAATTAACGTGGGACCATCGCCCTTTTCAAGCTCACCAATGACATTATTTCTTTTTATAGATGTTTTTAAACCAATTTCTTGCATTTTTTTCTCTACGAATTTAGCCACATCCTTATATTTTGAAGGGGGATTTTCAGAGGGGATTCTAACTATTTCTTGAAGAAATTTAATAATCTCATCCCTCATACTATCAATTTTATCTATAATTAGTTTTTCTAAATCAGCCATATTTATCTCCTTTTATAATATTTTAATTAATCTTTACTTCTTAAATAATTGAATGCAGTTAAAGCAAATATTTTTGTTGTATCAATTAAATCGTCAATAGATACAAACTCATCCTCTGCATGTACATTATTTTCATGAGTTCCAATTCCCATTAGTATCGTTTCAATTCCCTTTTCATGAAACCAATGCCCATCGTTTGCTGATTGGAATAATTTAAACTCTCGATCTTCGTTATATACGATATTGATTGCATTCTTAATAGCTTTAGCGAATTTTGAATTAGTATTTGATACGAAAGGTTCAAAAGAAATGGAAAAATTAACGTTGATATCTAAATCAGGATCAGACAACCTTGATTTCTCAACAAATTCTAATATGTTCTGCTTTATACTTTCTACATTTTGTTCTGGAATCGTATTAATGATACAATACAATAAGCATTTATCAGGTACAGCAGATAGTTTATCACCACCGATAATTTTTGCGATATTAACAGTACTAACCTTTGAAGGGTGCCCCGGAAAGTTGGGGTATTTTGTTTCCTTATTAAGAAATTCTGCCTGTAACTGCATTAGGAAATTTAGTACATTTACCATCTTCTGTATAGCATTTACTCCCGAAAACTCGTTGCGGTATTTTGGAATATCTGGAAAACTAAGGGTATGAGCTTTTTTTCCCGTAATCATGAATGTAACCATAATGAACCCACCCGTGAATGCTGCGGGAAATCCCCCTCTCCCATCTCCCAATAAACAAGCATCACCATTAATATGTCCTTTATCCAATAGGTACCTAACGCCATTGAACCCACCTGTCTCTTCGTCTATTGCCGAAATTAACGTTAAACTTCCCTCAAATTTAATACCTAACTCAAGCAAGGCTTTAGTTGCAAAAATTTCTGCAGTTACACATGCTTTATCGTCACAAGCTCCTCGACCAAATATTTTTCCATCAATTATATGACCGCCAAATGGGTCTTCTGTCCATCCTTTATAAGCAGGAACTGTATCCATATGACCATATAATAACAAAGAGGGTCCCGTTAGATTTTGAGACGTCCCTACTACATTATTTCGTTTTACAAAAGTTTTAAGACCAAGCTCTTCAAATTTATTCTGAACGAACTGTGCTATCTGTTTATACTTACCTGGCGGATTCTCGGAAGGAATTTGTACTATTTTTTTATGAAATGAAATGATCTCATTTCTTATACTATCTATTTTATCCAATATTTTTTTTTCCAATTCGTCCACTATTAATCGCCTTTTATAATAATTTAATTAATCTTCACTTCTTAAATATTTGAATGCAGTTAACATAAATTTTTTATTAAACCAAATAAATCATCAAGAGAGATAAACTTATCCTCTGTATTTACCGTCACTTAAACTATGGACAAATATAAACTTGTGCCATTTGGATGTGGTGACGGACACCATTGGTCGGGGGTTTTTTTTTAATAAAATTTATATACAAATGTCAAATATGTTCATATTGAATATTAATTCAAAATATTATTTACTAAAAATTAAATTATAATTTAAGAGGAATGAAATCACAGTGGAATTTTTTGAAAAAATTAATGGTGCATATTTTGCCATTTTATCCGTCCTTGCTTTAGCAGTCTGTATGATGATATCATTAGCGTTTTATTTGCCCTTCAATCCTTCTTTTAGCATTTTTACATATTACCCTTGCGATTTAACGGCCGGACCAACTGAAGGTGTAATTGCAATTTCTACGGGGTTTATACTATGTTCGATATTCTGGTTTTTTCTCACTCTGTACATTGCAAGAGATTTAAAGGCACAAGAAGTAAATAATAAGATGGCTACTTTATTCTTAATTACAGGAATTATAGCACAAGCATGTTTTATAATAATTGGAATTTTCCCTTTAGATCCAGCAATTAGTCTCGCATATCAAATACATAAGATAACATCGAGTTTCTTTTTTAGTTTTCTGACGTTTAATTCCATTTTTCTAGGATATTTAGAATATAAAAACGCTGAATACTCTAATACAATAGCAATTATTGGGATCATAACAGGTCTGTTTTCGGCAATGTTCACCATAGGCTTTTTAATTGTAGAAAATACCCCTATAGCACGCAATCCAGTAGTCTATCTTTCTGTATGGACAGCAACTACTTTTTTCATGTTTTGGATAATTGGGCACGGACTGTATTTCTGGAAAAATAGAAAATAGATTTATAAAAATAATCTTAATAAACTTTTTTTTTTCATTTAATTGAATAAGCTATGAGCTTGAAAATTTATTATCTCCTCCCGCATTTCTTCTATTTTTTCTATAATCGCTTTTTCAATACTTTCCATTTTTTTACTCACAAATTCTTATTAGATACATATTTGATGTGAATGTATATAAAACTAAAAAATTAAAAAACTAACGATCACATAATTACTTATCTTTTTAATTAAAAAGAACTCGAATTAATAATTTAAAGTGATAATAGATGGCTAAAAGGGTAGCAATTAACGGATTCGGTAGAATCGGACGAAATTTCTTCCGAGCTTTATCAGAAAAATATCCTAACGAAATTGAAGTCGTATCCATTAACGATTTATTCGAACCAAAATACTTGGCTTATGTTTTAAAATATGATACTGTTTTTGGGCGATTTAAAGGAACTATCGAGGCTAAAGAAAAATCTCTAGTAATTAATGGAAAGGAAATTCCGGTTACTGCAGAACGAGACCCAGCAAACTTACCGCATGCTAGTAATAATATTGACATTGCTCTCGAGTCCACTGGATTTTTTACGAAAAGAGAGGGAGCTGCAAAGCATTTAGAGGCTGGAGCTAAGAAAGTTTTAATAAGTGCACCTGCTGTAAATCCTGATTTTACCGTTGTAATAGGTTGTAACGACGATAAATTAACTAACGAGCATAAAATCATCTCGAACGCATCTTGCACCACAAATTGCTTAGGACCTGTAGTAAAAGTATTAATGGACAATTACGGAATTGTTAACGGAATGATGACTACAGTTCATTCATATACAGGTGATCAAAAACCAGTTGATACAGCAAGAGCAGCAGACCCCATAAAAATGATTCGTGGTCGAGCTTGTGCGGCAAACATAGTTCCAACTTCTACTGGTGCAGCTAAAGCAATTGGTGTCGTGTTTCCAGAATTAAACGGTAAAATGGATGGTATCGCAATGCGTATTCCAACTCCAAACGGGAGCGTTGTTGATTTAAAAGTAAATCTGGGTAAATCTACAACAGTAGAAGATGTTAACGCTAAAATGAAAGAAGCTGCATCAGGTTATCTAAAAGGAATTTTAGAATATACCGATGATGCAATAGTAACTACCGATATTATTGGCAATCCCGCAAGTTCTATTTTCTCTAGCTTGTGGACCAAGGTAATCGGCGGTACTTTCTGCGGTGTTGTTAGCTGGTACGATAACGAGTGGGGTTATTCCACTCGTTTGGCTGATTTAATCGTCAAAAAATTATAAATCCTTAATAATCTCAATTATTTTTTTTCTTTTCTTCTTTTTATCTTAAAATTTTTGATTTTCTGCTAAGAAGGTTAAAAAGTTTTAAAATTATTATTTGATTGTGGGGATAGAACATAAAAACAAAATAATACAAATTTTTTTAAAAAATTCCTTTTAATTTAGTATTAGTAATAAAAAAAATTAAAAATTTATAGGATTTCAATGGTTTATTTTCAGATTAGCCCTATTGGGTTTGATTGTGGAACGGATAAAAATAATTGTGAGAAATATCCAGATTTCTGTAAGGAGTGTGTTAAAGCCCAACTTGAAAAATTTGGTTTAAATCTTGATCATAACTTGAAATTCTCGATTATTGATTCTGAAGAAAAACGTATTCAAATGTTCCAAGACCAAATTTGGCAGAAATTTTTAGATGTTTTGAACATAAAATACATTTTATTAATGGCTAAAGAATCAGGTTTAGCTCTAATTGATTATCCGATTTCAGGGGCGGGTGTAAATACTGAATTATTAACCGGATTTATCCAAGCAAATATTTCGTTTTCAGAATCTAGTGATACTGCAGATGGATATGTAAATCAAGGAAAAAATGGTCAATTTTATGAACTTCAATACGAAACATTCAATATTTTACTTAGAAATGGTCAATTTATTCGAATCTGTTTAGTTTTAGATAATAAAGCTTCAGATAGCTTGAAAACTCTTGTAACTGACTTTTTAAGCGAATATGAAAATAGATATTTTGATAAAATTGAAGCATATCTAAGAAAAAGGATGATGAATTTCGGAGATACTATTAATTACATCACTGACACTTTTAATGTTGAACTAGTTTTTCCCATGAATCTATCGCACACATTATTACCAAACGAATTAGATTCAATTAAAAAAAATCCTATCCAAAAAGCAATAATAGATTTTGCAAAACTATTGTTAGCTTCAAAATCATTCTTTTTTATTATCAACTTAATCGATGAAGTTCAAAAAATAGTTCAGATAGACGCAAATAAGATACTTTATGAAGTGTACAAACTTATAGAAAAAAATATAATTATCCCTACTACAATTGAAACTGCTGAAGATACGATTTATAAATTTCAAGAATCACGGGCGGTAAGAATAGCTAGTAATGAATTAATTTCTTCGTTAATTTCTAATAATGATGCTATAAATGAATTAAAAGAGAAAGCAGAGCATATGAATATAGAAGAAATTAATTCATCCATACAGTCTTTCATACGAAAAGGCGAAACTGCAGAAAAAGGATTAGCTTATAAAGAAGCACAAAAAGAATATGAAATGGCTCTTTACTTAGCATCTGGTTTTGATAATATAGAGGAAGTAGGGAGAATATCATTTATGATTTTAGAACTTGATAAAAAGATAAAAGAATTGGATCTAGAGTATGCCTTAAAAATAGGAGAAAAAGCTGAGAAAAAAAAGGATTACGTCAGAGCCATTAATTATTATCAACAAGGATTAAAAATTTTAAATAATGCTCAAACCCTTAATGGAAACGAAACTCGATTAAAAAAATTGAACAAAAAAATTGTTAACCTTCAAAAAAATTTATAAAATCCAAGAACAAAGCTACTTCCTTTATTATCTTCAATGTATTATTCCAAAAACAAATGAAAGTAATATTATACTTTAACTCCTCAATTAATTCGATTCTTTTTTTATTTTTCTTTATTAATAATATGTTTTATTTAACGAAAAATTATGACTCTTTTTTCTTATTAATAGGATTTTGTACTAAGAATCATAACTCAAGGTAAAGTATAGATTTAGAATAAGAAATGTATAATTCTCTTAAAAAGCATAACAATCAAATATACACAGGAATGAAGATTGGTGGGTCTCATAAATGGATCTACAACGACGGAAAATGGACTGAAACAAAAACTGCTCCAGCTAAATGGACAATTAATTTTAATAGCGTAAAAACAAGAGTAAATCCAGCGCCGTCTAATTCAGGGGCTCATATTGGCACAAAATTTCATTGGTATATTATTGCCGATCAAATCGCAACTAAACTAAATAAAGATTCTTATATGACTCAAATGAAGGGCATTAAATATAAAATTGGTCATAAGCGTCCTCAATGGCGAACTTTTAGTTACAATTATCCTGAGCAAAACTCGTATAAAGAACGAGTTATAAAAATATTAGAAGATATTCTTAACAAATTAAAGAATGAAAATTTGCTATTTTAAATTCCAAATAATTTAAAAAGGAAATAATTTTAATAGCTTTTAATTTATTCTTATTCATGGACTTAAGCACTGCGAAGGAAATCACACTTGAAGATAAAGGTTTATTCGACAAATATTTTCAGAATTACCCTCCTCAGACATCTGAATTCACCTTTACGAATCTATACATGTGGAGAAACTTCTATGGATTCTTTTTTATGGAATGGGAAGAGCACCTTCTACTTTTTTCACGGGATATTTTTAAGAAAAGGAAAGCTACAATGTCTGGAAGCGATAACACGCTCTTTTTTTTTGCTCCAATTGGTCCAAAACCTGCTGATGTAATTATTACTCTATTTGAAATTTTTAATGAAATTGAATTTCACAGGGTTCCCGAACAGGTTACAGAAAAACTTAGGAACCACGAAAAGTTTCTGGTTTTAAATATTGAGATTTTTGAAGATCGAGATAACTGGGATTATGTATATGAGGGAGAGAACCTTAGAGAATTACCAGGTAATCGTTATCGCCAAAATAGAAGGTGGTTAAACAAGTTTTTAGAAAATTACGATTATGAATTTAAGATATTAACTGAGGACGAAGTTGCCACGACCAAGAAACTACAGTTGGAGTGGTGTATTCTTAGAGAATGTGAAGACGACGAAGGTTTGGAACAAGAAGAGAAAGCCATTTACGACACCTTAGACCATTTTTCTGCTTTAGGTTTTAAAGGAGCGTTAATTTGCGTTGATAAAAAATGCGTTGCTTACACATTTGGAGAAATGTTAAATTCAGACACGATCGTAATACATATTGAGAAAGCACATATGGAATATGAAGGTGCGTATCAAGCGATTAGCAATCTGTTTTTAAAAAGTAGTTTTAAAAATGCCATGTTCGTTAATCGAGAGCAAGATTTAGGAGTCCCCGGCCTACGTAGAGCAAAAGAATCGTATAAACCAATTCATATGGTCCAAAAGAGCATACTCTATCGAAAAACATAGGAAATAATAATTGGATTTATGAAAGTTTAAATACCTTTTTTAAATTGTAGAAATTAAGTAGAAAGGTTATTTTTAAATTTCCCTTCATGAAACAAAATTTTATTCTATTGATTTCTATAACTATGAAACAGCAATAGAATACGGATATAACCCTATACCCTCTATCCCATCAACCAATACGGCATTTGGGACTACTTTCTTAATTATATTATACCCCGCGTTGACATCGGCGTTTATAACAATTCCTTTATTACTTCGAAATAACCCTCTGTTAATTCGTTTTCCGGCATAGTTTTTGTGTTTCTGAATGGATTCGTTGTCTAAAAAACTACATTTAGAGGTATAAGATTCCTTTTCTAAGATAACATCGATTCCTATTAATTTGGATTTGTATTGAATTTGAGAAATCAATTTAAAATAGGGAAGCTGAACGAACTTTTGGTTATTTATACACCCCATATTAGCTTTTTGTTTCCAGGAGCGATTATACCCTATAATTATCGTCCCAAGATTATTATCGACGCAATAATTAATAATCCTACTTGAAATTTTGTGAAATTGGTCGTTAATTTTGTTATTTCGCTTTTTAGTGAGTTTTTGAATTCTTCTCGTTTCAAACGCGATCCCTCGCTTATCTTTAACACTTTTGAGTTTTGCTAATTGTTTGTTATAGAATTGATTAGTGGACTTGGCAATACCGCCTTTAATAATTGCAGGTTGTAGTCCTGCATTATTTACCATAGTTACGATATTTGCTAATCCTAAATCAATCCCTAAAAATCTTTTTTTATCTAACTTTAGATTTTTTATGTCTTTTTCGTATATAATCTCAACAACATAATATAATCCCTTAGGAACGAGCCTTACTTGATGTAATTGGTTTTTAATGCGCGTTTTTATAGGAAATATGGCTACTCTTTTAGGGAAATATAAGTAACCCTCCTTGATTCGGCATTGTTGATTAGTGAAAATAGACACGAACTCTCCGTTCTTCTTCTTATACTTTGGAGGTTTAGGGCGGTTTTGATATGGTTTTGGTTGTGCCCTCCATTCTTTAAGGGAATTAAAAAAAGATTTCCAATTCTTATCAACTAATCTTAATATCTGTTGGGCTGTTTGCGAGGGAAGTTTCTTGTACGCCTCTTTATCCTTTAGCATATACCATAAATCGTAGTATCTTAGCCAGTTTCCTAAATAAAAGAATTCTTGCCTTACGTAATAATTTGCCAGATTATAAATGTTTTTGGACAAATGACATAAGCACGAGATGTTTGTCGTCTTTTTTGTCTGGATTTGTTCAATCAGTCTCATTCCTATGTGTTTCAATAGATATTTACACTAATATAAAACGAGAGTGTGTAAATTTACAGATAAAATAAAGATATTTTAAGGAATTTATAAATAAAGGGAAATTAAAATTAATCAGTAGATATAATTAATATATATGAATTTACATATAATGCAAAAGAAACGAAATTAATGTGATTCAAAATGTCAGACGAAGAAAGTTTTAATAAGCAAGTTAAGGAAGATAAAGTAGGGAATTTATTAGGGAAAACCACTACGCACTCGGTACAAGTACAATTTTCTGACCCAACAATCGAGCGAAATTCTTATTTTGTAATCTATGGCGAGAAGGACGAAGAGGGAATAAGGGCTACTTATATGCTAAATATTGAGAAGTTATGGAGCGAAGCAAAAGGAATGCTTGCGGATCTGAAGGTATGTGGAGATAGACCAAAGAGACCGTTCGAAATAGGTTCAGAAGTTTATCGCGCATCTGAAATTCAAATTACTAAATTATTAGGAATTTATAACTCACCTGAAGAATCCGTTTCTCTTGGGAAGCTGATAGGTTATCCATTTGATGTTAACTTGTTAGTGAAAAATTTTGGAAGAATATTCATTACGGGAAAGTCTGGTAGCGGAAAGTCGTATACAATGGGTGTACTGTGTGAGGAATTTATGAAAAAAGGTATTCCACTCGTAATTTTAGACAGACATGGCGAGTACGGGAGCTTGAAAGTACTTGCGGGAGAAAGTGAAGATAGTGAAGGAATTAAAAAAGAAAGTGAATTTGTGAAATCCATCATCGAATATTCTGATTTAAGCGTTAACAAAGGAGGAGATATCGATGTAGAGTATCTATTTTCGTTAGATCCCACTGATATTATTGCTCCACATCTATGTACAATTATCAATATGCGAGGAATGGATTTAAACGTACAAGAAATGGTTGCAGGTAAGCTTCTCAAAAGATTATATCAAGCAAGTACAGGTAGAAGAATTCCTCCGTTTTACTTACTACTTGACGAAGCTCACTTGTTTGCTGGAAAAAAACAAACCGAAACATGTGATATTGTAAAACTGTTCTCACAAGAAGGTCGTAAATTCGGTGCAAATTTAATCATCGGTACTCAAAGACCTCAATTGTTAGATACAACTATTCGCGCTCAAGCTGGTTCTTGGGTGGTTCATAACCTCACTGATATACGAGATATTGATGTTACGATTTCGAGCGCAGAAGATTTAACTCGAAGTAACAAAACGGATATTCAAGGGTTAGACAAAGGTGAAGCAATCATTTGTGGGGAAGCAATTAAAGGTATACCCTTATTCGTAAAAGTTCGTAAAAGACTTACTGCTCATGGAGGGATTGGTTTCAACCCACTAGACTACCTTTCAGAACATACTATTGAAGGGCTACAAAAACGTAAGCAACAAATTTTAGGAGAAAAAACTGCTAACGAATTAGAAACGGGGAAAACAATTTATGAAGAAATTACAGCTCCTAAAACTTCAGAAGAATATTTAGATCAGATTGGCTTCTTAAAAGTCAGAATTAAAGAGTTAGAAGAAGAAGTAGATATTTTAAAAGGAAGAATATTAAATGTTGAAGAAGGAAAAGGAGATCAATTATCTATTAGTCAAATTACAGATAACGATGACATTGAGGAACTCCAAACAGAAATAAAAATATGGAAAGAAAAGTATAATTACCTTAAGGAATCCATGGAAAATCCAGATGCGGTGATATCTTCAGGTGAGGGAAACAACGAACGGATTCTCGAACTTCAGAACAAAACAATAGAATTAGAAGCTAACGTTCAGAAGTATAGGTCTCAATATACCGATGCCTTACTAATAGCCGAAAAAGCTATCAAAGAGTTAAAGATGCGAAAAAAGTAATTATTTAACAGTATTTTATTCTTATTTTGATTTTTAAATTCTAAAAATTTATTCTGTTTTCTTATTTATTAATGTATTTTCAAGGTTAACCAAAATGTATTAATTTTATTACGGATATCTCAAAGTATTACTTATTAGTATTTAAAGCAAAGAGGATTGATGATGAATATTGAGAGCATAAAAGAACTTCAAAAAGAATTATCTTCGCTTATCGGAGTTTCTGGCTATGAAGATGACGTAAGCGATTTTATTTTAAAAAAGATAGAAAAAGAAAACTTAGCTGACAAGGTTTGGAAAGATAATTTGGGTAATATCCTAGCTGTTAAAGAGGGTACTAATGGGAATAACAGAATTCTATTGGATGCGCATACTGATGAGATTGGATTTATGATTTCTCACATCGAAAATAAAGGTTTCTTACGATTTGTTCCAATTGGGGGTTGGGATAAGAGAATTTTATTAGGACAATCAGTAATGATACGGTCTGGGCCAGGAAGAATCCATCGTGGCATTATTGGATCGAAACCACCGCATCTTACCTCTTTGAACGAGAGAAAAAAGATTGTTGAAATTTCAGATATGTATATTGATGTCGGGATGGATTCAAAAGAGGAAGTAGTTAAAAATAATATCGTTATAGGAACTACAGGTACACTTTTCGCCCCTTATGTAGAGTTCCCCAATAATATGGTTCGTGGTAAAGCGTTCGATGATCGTACGGGTTGTAATGTACTCCTTCACATCATGAAATTGTTGAAAGAAGGAGCACCTGTTAAAGATACTTTGCTTTTTAATTTTGCTGTGCAAGAAGAAGTAGGAATGAGAGGTGCGAC
Source organism: Promethearchaeota archaeon (assembly GCA_030668025.1). The sequence goes on along the minus strand of DAOUUT010000029.1, from coordinate 1,052 downwards.
CACAGGAGCGTTTAATCTTAAACCAACAGTTGCTATTGCTATCGAAAACACAACTGCTGCCGATGTTCCGGGTATTAAAGAAGCAGAAATTCCAGCTTACATCGGAAAAGGGCCAGCAATCACAATAGCAGATAAATCAATAATTTCTAGTCCTAAAGTTAACGAAAGACTCGTAAAAAATGCTGAACTCAACAAAATTCCCTATCAAATTAAGAAACCTATGTATGGTGGGACTGATGCAGGTAAGATTCATATTTCCAGAGAAGGTGTTCCAAGTTCAGTTGTATCCGTTCCTTGTAGATATATACATTCTCCTACTTCTTTGCTTAAATTAGAGGACATTCTCAATACAATTCGTTTAATTGATGCATTTATTCGAAATTCTGCTAATATTTAGAGTAAAAATGTAATCAGTAATTAAAAAGAAAATAAAAAATTTAATAATTTTTATCTTTATTTTGGTGGCTTAATTAAGTACGCTAGGATTGCTGATCCAACTGACATTATTCCCATTATAATAAATAATATCAAGTATCCCCCAAAAATAGTGACAAATAAGTTCACTCCAACAGCACCAATAAATCCTGCGACACCGTAAGCGGTAAAGACAATTCCATAGTTAGGACCTAAATTCTTTGAGCCAAACAAATCAGCAGTAGCAGTAGGGAATAAACTGAAATTACCTCCGAAGCAGAAATATATTGAACATGTTATTGTTAAGAAATATATCTCGCTGACATTCGTTGTAAAGTAGATAAACATGAGGATCGCTTGAATCGTAAACATTATTATCATAGATTTTTTATAGGTTATCATATCTGCTAACTTGCCCCACACGATTCTGCCTAATCCGTTGAATAAAGCTGCTAAACTCCCAATTAATACAAAATCACTAGTTCCAATCGCGTAAATGAAATTATCCCCAACATCAATAGATTTAGCAAAAGAAGCGTACGATCCAATTACCATTAAACCAGACATCGCGCTTAACGCAAAGGCTGTCCAAAGCATCCAAAATTGAGGTAATTTTATAGCTTGACCCCGATCGAATT
>DAOUUT010000292.1 GCA_030668025.1 Promethearchaeota archaeon | reverse complement strand
AGGTGAAGTTATCGCTTACGACGATAAAGATAAGATAATTAGTGATGATATTTTTGAGAATCTAAATATCAATAAACCAAAAATATATTCAATTTTTAATAAATTGAAAAAAAGAAATTTATTTGGACAAAATATTCCAATATCGATTCAAGAAGCTATTAATTTATTAAAAACTATCAATTAAATTAGAAAGGCTATGAAGGAAAATAACTCGTTACCTTTAATAATAATTCATGATGTTGATTATGCTTATTCAAATGGGACTGTAGCATTAAAAAAAGTCTCTCTCAATATTAATAAAGGCGAGTTTGTAGCAATAATGGGGCAAAACGGAGCGGGAAAAACGACTTTAATTCGAACTATTAACGGCTTAATCCGTCCTACTAAGGGAGAAATTTTTTTAGAAGGTGAAAATATCGATTCTAAAACTATTGCTACTTTATCTAAAAAAGTAGGGATTATTTTTCAAAATCCTACACATCAACTATTTTCTAATACTGTTGAGGATGAAATTAAATTTTCGTTGAAAAATCTTAATTTAGACAAAGAAGAAATTCAGATAAAAGTTGATGAAGTATTAAAAGAATTTAATCTGGAAAAGTATCGAAAACGATCGCCATTAAACCTATCTGGGGGAGAATCAAAAAAATTAGCTATTGCTTCAATTATTTGCCGCGACCCTGAAATTTTAGTTTTTGACGAGCCAACATTGGGTCAGGATGCAAAAGAAATTAGATTTTTTGTTAAATTAATACATAATGAATTAAAAAAGGGGAAAACAATAATTATGGTAACTCATAGTGTAGAATTTACTATAGAACACCCCCCAAGGACTGTTTTAATGAGCGGAGGAAGAATTATTGCTGATGGTCCAACAAAAGAGATTCTTACTAATGAATTTTTAGTAGAAGACTCATCGCTAATTATGCCACAAGTTTATCAACTTAGAATTGAACTTCAGAAAATTGGAATTGACGTCCCAAAAGAAGTCGTCAAGGAGCAAGAAATGATAAATTTTCTTGACAATTATTTGGAAAATAAATCAAAAACTATACACGAGGGTCATCTCTAAATGTCTCTAGAATTCCTTAGTGCTTTTAAATTCTTGAAAAAAGACACTTTTTTACATAACCTAGATCCAAGAGCTAAATTATTGTTAGCGATAACATACACTATTAACGCCTTGTTGTTCCAAGAAATTGTCCCTTTATTATTAATTTTAATAACTTTACTACCCATAATACTGCTAGGACGCTTATTTAAACAATGGTTAAAAAGTATCAAAGGAATGTCCTTTCTCTATATTTTTATAATTATTTTGAACACCCTATTTATCCAGGACAGGGGGTTATCTTTTGCTATCGCCATGATTTTAAGAATCTCCATAATGATTTCAGCATTTTCAATGTTTTTCTTAACTGTTGACCCAAACGATTTGACTCTTTCTTTGATTGCTATGAAGATTCCCTATGAATATGCATTCTCATTTTCATTAGCTTTTAGATTTGTGCCAACGATTGCAATAGAAGCTCAAAATATTATGGACGCTCAACAAAGTCGAGGTTATGAAATGCAAAAAAAAGGCATTATTAATCAGATAAAAAATCTATTTCCTCTCTTAGTCCCTCTAATAATAAGCTCTATAAAAAGAGCTTTTAACGTCGCAGAGGCTCTGGAATCAAGGGGTTTTGGAAGTAAAAAGGACCGTACTTTTTATTTTACTATAAAATATTCAACCAAAGATTGGATATTTACGGTATATTTGATTTTGTTGTCGATTACTCTAATTTTTATCAAGATCAACTTTCTTTCAATGCCATTATGGTTTAGATGGGGTTTACCTGTATGATCATAAATACTTTTAAAAGTTTAAAGGAAAATCTTAAGTATTGCGTAGGAATTAATCAAATTGAGGTTGATCCAGAAGAATTATCTCTAGAAAAGCTATTAGAATTAATTGAAGTTGTACAAAAAATTCATAAAGACACTGTTTTACAATTTTTCAAAGAAAAGTATGTTCTAAATAAAGAACACATATTTCACGCTTGTTACTTCGTTCAAAACGCTTTTTTAAATAAAACTAATATTTCAAATAAAAAAAATATAGAATTTTTTTTATATTTGGCTGCCAAAAGGCAAATTAAGTTAGGTCTCGAAGATTTTGGGATAGATAATTATAATATTAATAATCGTAGAATTAGTTTTTGTGTAATCTCCTCGAAAAATAACATTAAGCAAATTAATTTGGAAGTAAATAAGTATTTAGGTTCTAAAAACATGAGTTTAAATTTAGAAGAGGTATCTATAGAAAAATACAAAATCGTTAAAAATTATTTTAATTTTTCTAATAAACAAATTTTAACTGTGTTAAAGTCATATGGAATTAAACTAAGTTACATAGAACCGAACGAGAAAAATATCGTTAATTTGTTTAGAGCTTTAAACGATTTAGTATGTGAAGAAATGGCTTTGTTAAGTTTAGAGAAAACCAGATCTGATTAGAGCCTATTAAACTTATTGTTAATTCTAACTAAATCGTCTGGGTTTAAAAAAGAAATTCCAGTTACATTTCCCAGGATTTCTATCCTTATAATTTTGTCTGGATTATCTAAATTAACTTTATTATTAACAATTTTAGCAATCGATTCAATAACAGTGTCTCTTTCTACTGACTCATTTTTTCTACGAATTAACTCAATTTTAAACGATTGATCTTCATTAATATAAATGCGGTAATATTTATCTACGAATTCTTTGATTATTTTGATATTTGTTTCACAAACATAATCAATTGGGGTAATTTTTAAAACGAACTGAAAAAAATTAGGATCGTTTTCAATTATCTTTTTAATTTTATAAATAACTTCTTTACTATCAATATTAGTTACTGCTGTTATCAACCCAGGATACTTTAGCCCTGAAATAATGGGATATTTATCGCCACACATTAAAAGAGTAAACCAGATTTCTGCCTTTGCGTTTGTCTCGTTATATCTCGAGGTTGAGATCAATAAATTAAACTTGTTCAAATTACATGCCCCATAATTACTCTTCCTTTATTTCTAAAATGCTTTCGATATCTTCTTCTGTTATCGACCCAATTCGCAATAATTTTAACTTTTCTGAGCTACAATCAACGATTGTCGTAGGAACTTTCGATTTTGACTTACCACCATCAATAATTAAGTCAATAGGAGTTAAAAATTTTTTCGCAACTTCGCTTCCACTAATCGAAGCAGCCTCTCCAGAATAGTTTGCTGAAGTTCCAATTATCCCACCAAAGCGTCCTTTTAATTTCAGCTTTTTTAATATATGTAAAACAATCTCATTTTCAGGAACACGTATACCAATAGTATTCTGAAAAGCAGTAACTTCTGGAGGAATGATATTTGGTTCTTTTTTTTTTAAAATTAAGGTTAATTGACCAGGCCAAAAATGATCTGCTAGCTTTCTACCTAAAATGTTAAACTCGGCAATTTTAGAAGCTTCCTCAACATCAGCTACTAACAATAATAATCCTTTAGAGCGTTCTCGAAATTTTATTTCGTAAATTTTTTCTATCACATGGAGATTTAGTGGATCTCCTCCAAGCCCATAGACAGAATTGGTAGGAAAAGCGATAACTTTTCCTTCTATTATGTTTTCCACTACAATATTTAGAAAATATTCAATTTCTTCTATTTTTTTTTCCGCTAATTTAATTAAAAAACCCATAATATTCGGTTAAAAATATAAATT
>DAOUUT010000253.1 GCA_030668025.1 Promethearchaeota archaeon | reverse complement strand
GGACAAACTCGTTTACATCTTTCGCATAAATAGCAATACCAAATATCAGAATCTTTCAAAACGCTTCTATCGCCGCGGAGAACTTTCTTAATAATTTTTCTACTGTTAAAGTTAGATACTTTCGCAGCAGGACAATCCCCTACGCACTTTCCACACGAAATACATTGAATGATATTTTTATTTTCGTCCACATCATCAACAAGTTCGTCGTAAAAATCCCAATTCCAATCTAAATCTGTGTATTCGTCCATCTTATTAATTATTTCATTATTTATCCGGAATATTTCACTACCTAAAAGAGATTCATCATTGATTATAAAAAAATTATTGGAAATGGTGATCAAAATTTGATTTTAATATTTATAAAGGTTATTCGAACATGTTTTAAGATAACATAAAATTATTTTAATGTAATTAAATTACATTATAATCCAAAATTGACGGTTGGCTGTTAAGCTGGTTAGTTAACAACTTTAAATGACATAAGTATTGATCTAAAGAAATTTCTTGCTTCTGATACCTTTCTACTAATAACTGAATAATGTAGTACGGAGTAAATTTAATAAAACGAATATCGCTAAAGAGGTACACATTCCCTTTTGCTTCAAATATGAGTTTTTTTTCTAATAATTCTTCAAATAGTTCTTCATTATTACTTAAAATAATGATACTTTCGTTTACAGTTAGTTCCTTCTTTCTTAGAACTTTGATTAAGTTAAACACATCCTTATCAATTAGAAAATTGATATTTTCCTTATTTTCAATTTCTTGACTACAATTATAATTAGAAAATAATTTAACAAATTCTTTTTTGAATTTTTTCAATGGTTTTTCCTCTGTCCCCTCATCTGGTAATTTTTCAGGAGGTACTCTAGTATAAGAAAGATCTTTGATTAGAAAATAACATTCTTTACTTCCTGAAATGGCTTTTTTCAAAATTAGTTTTTCTCGGATGAAGGATATCAACAATAAATCAAGATTAACGGTCGAAAAACCGTAATCTTGCCGGAGAGTTTCAGTTAATTCTACTTTAGAAATTACACCATTTCGAAGAATTTGTAATATGGTATATTTTATCTTTTCTTGAAAAAAATTAATTAAATCTTCTCCTTCAATTTTATTGTAATTCTTTATCGTATTAAACGCTTCAGAGATGGTTCTCGTAATTTTATTCGTGTTTATAAGTTCTAATAAATTTTTAGTAATAATTGCTAATATGTCGGAAGAAATTACCTCGCTAAAAAGTAGTTTACTTTTTGACGTGAAAAATAAACACAAAAAATAAATTTCTCCTTCGTACTCTTGTATAACAGATATAATATTACGATCTTTTTCTTTAAGTTCAATTAACGCATCCTCCTTATTTAAATCGTGTTGAGCCCAAATTTTCAAGAATATGTCCTTCGAAGGATACGCTCCCTCAGGAGGGTATTGAATTATTGGAATTGGACCCGTACTTTTATTCCAATGAACAATAATTAATCGTTCCATTTTAGTGAGCTGTTAAATTATAGTATTATATCAAATCGATTTATAATGCATAATGCTATTTTATATAATAAAATAGGCAAATTCAATATAAATTCTATTACCAAAATTAGAATGAAAATTTGAAAAAAATAATATAACTTAAAAAAGACCAATATATTTTTTCTCAATAGCTTCTACGGTTTCTAGCAATAACTCGTTCATTCTTTCATTAATAGAAGGATTTACACTCTCAATAAAAGTTTTTAGAATCTGATGAGCAAGTTTTTTGTCTTTTTGATTATATTTATGTTGTCTAAACTTAAATAAATAGTAAAATTCTTCCTTTAACCAATTTAATTTCTGGCCAAACATATCTTCTAAAATATCGTTATAATTCCCGTATAAAAACATTTAGAACCCCTTCTTATTGATTAAATTCAAAATTAATTTAATTATTATTAAAGTAGAGTGTAACTTTAAATAATTTTGCATCAAATTTTATAACTTGATTTATTAAATAAAACCTGAGTGATTTAACTAATGTATTAACTTAACCTAATTTAAGCTTTAAAATGTTTAGATAGTAGCCGATTCTTTATTAAATACTTGTAGTTAAATGATCCTACTTAACTATCGATCGTTCTAAAGTGGTATCTTGTAATTGTTTTAGAAAGTTCCCAAATAGATTGGATATTGTTAGAATTGATCGCTTGATTAAGTTCTTTGTATAGTTTTGATAGGGATGGTTGATTGTCTGCAAAATTCTCGCTTTTCTTAATTGCTAGATTTTCATCGTTATTCATATCAAACATTCAAATTTCAAAAATTAAAAACAGAAATAGTATCACAATATCATACTTAGTTTCTTTAATCTCGGAAAAAAAAAAAAAGAAAACTATTGTTCTAAGTAAAGAAATCTTTCAAGATAGTAAACCCAGACCTGCGAAAAAGTATTACCTACGATAAGATCGCTAGCATGCGCTGCAAAGGGAAAAGTCAAGAGCATACAATCTACCCCGTTGGCATTTAGTGCGCTTTTTATCGTTTCAGCGTTTATTAATGGGACCAAATCATCTCTTAAACCTTGGAAAATCATAGCGGGCGGATCGGTCGCATCGGCTAAATTACTAGGGGTAAATTTTTCGAACGCTAAAGGGTTTGATATTGGATCTCCAGGGATTAATCTTGATAAAGAACCATGCGTAAAATAAGGATCAGCGAAGTTTGGAGGATAAATGGGGATGATTCCTTTAATATTTAAGGCATTGCTAAAGTTTCCAGCGAAATAAGGGTCGTTGTATCCTAACCCTATGACACCTGTCAAATGAGCGCCAGCTGAGCCACCCATGATAAAAACAGAGTCTAAATTCGCATTGTATGTGCTTGCAAATGTTGTTTCTAACTGTTTGGTAAAGTTTCCTATTTGGTAAACCATATCGTGTAGAGTTAAATCCCCTCTAACATGATCTGGCGTAGGAATAAAAGAAGAGTCTCCACCGTCTAACAGACCATATTGAATATCAAACACTACATACCCTTGAGCTGCAAGATACTTATTTAGCACTAATACATTTCCTAAGCTTTTATCGCCAAATTGCCAGCCTCCTCCGTGAATTTTAATGATTACGCTGTTGTTTCCAGGTAATTGTGCGGTTGTAGATTTGGGGTAATATACATCGAAATAGAGCTGGACCCCATCGTTGTCGTAGTATTTTATATCAGTATCTACGTTGCAATCTCTATGTGAAAACCCTAAGAAGTAATTATATAGGTTAAGTTGAGTGGGTAAAAAATAAGAATCTGCATTTAAGGGTATCTGTGCCCTCCAATCTTCGCCGTAAACAACATTGAATTCATTTTCCGCAGTTTGGATTGAAATTGGTGTAGCTATTAATGGTAGGGCGTTAAGAAAGGTTAAGCTTAGCCCAAAAACTAAAATAATTTTTTTCACTAGACTTCTTCTTTTAATTTCAGGGATTAGTTTTATCAAAAGTATCGTTGGAATAAGATATAAAAACATTAGAAAACCAGAAATTTGAGCTATAAAATATGACAAAGAACTCGATATCCCATCTTCAAGAGGAATAAAAATTACGATTGTAAAGTAAATTCCAATGATAAAGGTCGAAATGCTCATAATTACGAGTAATAGTTTTAGTGATTTCAGTAAAGTCGGATTATTCAAATTTCCATACACCTCTATTATCAATGTTTAAAAAAGTAGTAAGAGTAAGCTGTAAACTAATCGTTTCGATTTCAAAAAATCCAATGATAATCATGAGATAGGCTATAAGGAAAAGAAGTCCATCTAAAATGAATGCCGTAAGAATTACGCCAAATAAAATCAATAACACTCCGATTATGAATAAAACTATGTTGTAGTAAGTTAATCTATTAAGCTTTTTTCCTATTACGGTTGATTTATTAAGATAGGAATCGTCTATAAGAAGAATTAGGATATTGTGGAGCCAGGACGCGATTAAGATAACTCCAAATATATCAAATATGAAAGCATTAACGGGGAAAGAGAAATACATGATTCCAAAGGCACAGGTTAGAATATGCAAAAAGATACCTAATTGGCTAAGGCTTTTCGCTAATTTTTTAGGAATATTGCTTTTTTCTAACATTTGTTTCAAGATTTTTTTTTAATTTCAATTAAAACTACTTTTGTTGTAATCACTAATAAAACTTTATAATGAAAAGAAAAAAGAAATAATTCATTATATGCTGACTAAATTTATTCTGAGTTAGTAGCTTAATCGTTTTTCTGCGATTTCTTCTTTTCATAATGTTTGCTTGTAATATAATATGCTACAAACATGACGACTAAAACTACTAACACAATTAATAACACATTATTGAAATTTACAGATAAAGCTTCAACTTGTTCAGTTGGTAAATCAATTAGGCTTATAGGAAAGGTTATACCAACCATTAAAGAAGCACCAAGCCAAGAATAAAAGAACGCTCTAGGAATTGCTCCAATAAATGTTCCTAAAGAATATTTCTTAACGTCTAAATCCACAAGACCCGCCGTGTAAGAAATTGGATCAAAGGCTATAAATGGCAATAATCTTGCGATGATTATCGCAGACATTCCATATTTATGGATAAAATCATCGGCTAAAGATATTGCACTTTTTCCTACAAACTTCTCAGCGAGTGGACGGCCGCCCTTTCTACTTATGTAAAAACACAATAAAGCTGCGGCCATTGAACCAATAACGCCCATGATTCCACCCCCGACTAATCCCCAAATCATTCCGGCTGCAAGAAGAACTATTTCGGAGGGGATTGGAACTAAAAGTCCTTGTATTCCCATTATTAATATAAACAACAGAATTCCAAAAATACCCCAAAGATAAATTGGAGTAATGAACCCTACTACTATAGTTAGTAAAAGTGTTTCGCCACCGCCTAAATAAATATACCAGAGCAACCCTAATGAAATAACTACTAATGCTGCAAATAAAATAATGTATAAAATGGTTTTTATGCCGTACTGAGAAAAATCAAATAGATTTTTGATATAATTCTTTGATTTAATGGAAAATGACTTTTTATCATTAGGCTGTATTTCGTTTTCTGACATATAAATCAATTTTTAATTGAAAATTAAGTAATAATAGTAATTTAAATTTCTTTAAAAATTATCTTTTTTATCGTATTAGAACTAATTAATTACTAATTTCCATAAATTATGAAAAAAACACATATATTTGCTCACAGAGGAGGAATGGGAAATTGTATAGAAAATACAATTCCTTGCTTTAAAAATGCGGTAGAAATAGGAGTAAGTATAGAAACTGATCTCCAACTTACAAAAGACAATAATTTAATCTGTTATCACGACCACCATATAAAAATAGATTCTGAATTATAT
>DAOUUT010000067.1 GCA_030668025.1 Promethearchaeota archaeon | reverse complement strand
GTTCCTTCAAGATAAAGATTCAAATGCTCGTCAAACCCACCAAGCTTACCTCTAAAAAGTCTATTTCTTTTAACTTTAATTAAAATAATTTTATTCACAGAATGTTTCAAATAATCTATCGGTCGTTGAGGCCTTCTCTGGTCATTCCTTCTATCCATTTTTCAAAACACAATAATAAGTAATTAAAAAAATTTAGTATAGTATATGAATTAAATTTGAGAATTAAAATCTTATGATTATTTAGGGGAGCTTACTTATAAACAACACAAATTTTAAATATTATTGAGGAAGAATTTCACTAATCATCCTAAAATCTATTTGAAACGGATCTTTAAATTTTTATGCTACATTTTTTATGTTTAATATAATAAAAAATATTTTTTTGCTTAAATTTAACATCTTCTTATATGCATAGGCCCGTGGCGAAGTACGGATATCGCGGCAGCCTCCTATTATCTCATTGGAGAAAGCTGAAGATCGGGGGTTCAAATCAAGAAAAATTTCTTTTCAAGAGAACAAATCCCCCCGGGCCTGCATATTTAATTAACCAATCTCAATATAAGAGATAATTATTCTTTTTCATGATTGAATCTCATCATCCAACTATAATTTTCTCCCGCTTTATGGAATTGATTCCTATATTAGATACTTACGACTTTTTATCGTTAGGTTTAAAGATACATGACGAGGATTTAAATTATAGATAACACAAATATGCTTAAATAATTGAGGTGAAAATGAATGCCAAAAAGAATGTTAAGAGTAAATATGAGTAATCTCGAAGCGAAATTTGAAGATTTTCCTGCTGATTTCGCTGCGTTAGGTGGACGAGCACTTACTTCCACGATAGTTGAAAAAGAAGTTGAACCACTCTGTCACCCTTTAGGTCCAAATAATAAGTTAGTAATTGCACCGGGGTTAGTTACAGGAACAAAGGCCCCATCTTCAGGTCGTCTATCTGTTGGATGCAAATCACCTTTAACAGGAGGGATTAAAGAAGCGAATGCAGGAACCCCATTTTCTCAAAAATTAGCGAGAATGAGAATTGCTGCTATAATACTTGAAGGAAAACATGAAGGATCCGAGTTCTATACACTAAAGGTTACCATGGATAAGGCAGAATTTACTAGTGCTGATAAATGGGTTGGAAAGGGTCTATATGACGCGTATAAAGGATTATTCAAAGAGTATGGAGATAATGTTGGAATATGTGGAGTTGGTATTGCTGCGGAACTTTTAGGTGCCTCGTCAGGAGTGTGTTTTAATGATCCCGAAGGTCTACCTAGTCGATATGCTGGTAGAGGTGGTGTTGGAGCAGTAATGGCTTCCAAAGGATTAAAATTTATCATAGTTGATGAGACTAATGCTCCGGGAGTTGAAATTCTGAATGAAGAAGCTTTCAAAGAAGGTGTTCGAAAGATAACAAAGGCATTGACAACTCATGATGTCACGAAGCCTGGAGGTGCTCTCAACTCATACGGAACAAGTGTACTTGTCAATATCATAAATGAAGCAGGGGGATTACCACAACGTAATTTTTCATCAGGTCAAGATGATAGATCAGAAAATGTTTCTGGAGAAGTAAAAGCTGAGGAGCTCAAAAAACGCGGAGGACAACGACCTCATTTTTGCAGTCCGGGATGCGTTATTCAATGCTCCGAAGTATGGTGTAAACCAGGAGGAAAAGATCCCGTAGGAGTATTGGAATATGAGAGCGTTTGGGCTCTTGGTCCTAATTGTGGAATTTATAATTTGGATGATGTCGGGGAATTAAACAGAGCATGTAATGATTTGGGATTAGATACAATTGAAGCAGGAGGTATGATGGGAGTTGCGATGGAAGGCGGATTAGCTGAATTCGGAGATGGTAAAAAGGCTCTAAAATTAATGGACGAAGTTAAGAATAAAACGCCAACGGGTCGAATTTTAGCGAATGGTACAGCTTTCACTGCTCAAGCCTTTGGAGTTACAAGAGTACCGGTTGTGAAAGGACAGAGCTTACCGGCTTATGATCCGCGTGCCATCAAAGGAATCGGTGTAACTTACGCAACTACAACTCAAGGAGCAGACCATACTGCGGGTTACGCAATAGCTACAGAGATAATGGGTGTAGGAGGAACAGCAGATCCTATGGATACAAGTAAAGCTGATTTATCACGTAATTTACAAATAGCGACGGCAGCAATAGATGCTTCTGGTTATTGTCTTTTTATAGCTTTTGCTGTATTAGATATTCCTGAAGGATTGGAAGGTGTTGTTGGTACATTAAATGGCGTATTAGGTGCTAATCTAACAGTCGCAGATGTTCCAGGATATGGAAAATCAATTATCGATGTTGAAAGGAAATTTAATAAAGCAGCAGGTTTTACTGAAAAAGATGATAGACTTCCAGAATTTTTCTTGAAGGAAAAATTATCTCCACATAACACGGTTTTCGATGTAAGCGACGAAGAATTAGATAAAGTTTGGGGACCTTAAACATTTAAACATGACAATATTAGTTAAAATCTTTGGAGATTTGCGAAAAAAAATTAAGGATGAGAAAACCAATGGGGCTCTCCCACTTAATTTACATGTCAATTCCGAGAATATCGAATATATCTCTGATATACTACAGAATTTATCAATTGAAGAAAACGAAACAAGCCATATTTTTGTAAATGGAGTGTACTCTGGATTTAATAAAAAAGTAAACGATGGCGACAGAGTCGGAATATTCGCTGGAAACCAAGCATTATTGTATAAATGGTATTTTAATCGCGCTGAAAATTAGTAGGAAAAGATGTAATACTGAAATATACTCACAAAATTCTTTTTTTTTTTTATTTTTTAAGTTAAGAGTCTAATTACCCGTTAAATTAAATTATTAAAAAAATATATAATTCGAACGCTCCTTTTTTAGAAAAATTTAGAAGCTTTCTTAAATTATATTTATTAAAAAAATATATAATTCGAACGCTCCTTTTTTAGAAAAATTTGGATACTTTCTTAAATTATATTAATTAAAAACACGAAGTGTGTAAAAATGTTAGAAGTGTATAACAATAAACATAAAATGATAGGATATATAGATGGAAAAAAATATTTAGATAAAAAAAAGAGAAAAGTGGGATTTTTAGAAGGAAACATGGTTAAAAACAAAAATGGATTTACACTATTGAGACTTGATAAGCATAATGATATCCTACTCAATAAGGATTTCCAAGTAGGATTTGTTCTGGATTCCAAAATTGGTAATGATGCTGGACCCATGTGCGAAATTTCAAAAGAAAAAGGTGAACTTCTCGATCCTGAGGGAGAGGTTCTTTTATCTCTGGAAGGAGATACAATTCTCATATCTGCATTAGAATTAATAGATTATTTCGGAATTGCTATGACATATCTTAAATCCATATGGAACGAGAAGGTATTATGAATTTAGTTATAATTTGCGTTTCACACTAGGGAAATACTTTTTATTTTCTTAGTTTTAACCAATCTTCTTTTAAGAGCGAATACACATAATTATCCAAATATTTTCCGTTAACGTACATATCTTTCTTAAATGTTGCTACGCGAGTAAAACCGTTTTTCTCTGCGCAACGCCACGACCCTTTGTTAACAACAAGTATAGAGGCTTTAAGTTTAAAAATGTTTAGTTCGTTAAAAGCATATTCAACTAATAACCTTGTAGCTTCTTCTCCAATTTTTTGCCCCCAATAATCGGGCTCTCCAATAATCAACCCTAAATACGCTTGTTGGTTATACCAGTTGATATCTGCCACTTCTCCAAAGCCAATTATCTTTTTATCTTTTTTATGCCAAATTTCGCAACTTACTCCAGTTTTAGGTCTTTTATCTGAAGGCTCTAGGTATTTCTTCATGTCTTCTAAAGTACGAGGTAAAATGTTTCGAGAGTATATCCGTACATTAGGGTTATTTTCCCATTTACAATATAGTTTTAAATTTTCAATATTTAATGGAACGAAATCTATAGTTTCTCCTTCGATAAAGGTAAAAATATCTTGATTCTTCATAATTCTTAATGATGGAAATTGTTAATACTATTTTATTCCTTTGATTTAAGCCAATCTTCTTTTAAATATCTATATATCCTCGCATCTACATATTCTCCATCAACATACATCATCTTCTTCTCAATGCCCTCTAACACAAAACCATCTTTCTCAGCCACGCTCCACGAACCTATGTTAGGTTCATATATACCCGCGTAAATCTTATGAAAATTGAGCTCTCCAAATCCATAATCGATTAAAAGTTTCGATGCTTCAGTCCCTAAGTTTTTATTCCAATATTTAGGCTCGCCTATTGACATAAATGTATTGGCGTGTCTATTTATCCAATCAATGTGTCCATATCCACAAGTTCCAATTGGTACTTTATCTTTTTTATGATAAATTTCAAAAGTTACAAATTCTTTTAGCCCTTCCCTTGGTTCAAACCACTTTTTTGATTCTTCAACGGTAATTGGTATTGTATTACGGGCATATCTTCTTACGCGAGGGTCGTTAATCCATTTGGCATACAAATTACCGTGTTCGGAATTAATAGCAACTAAGTCAATGTTTTCTCCTAAAATAAAGGGAAAAACTTCTGGTTTTTCCATCTTCTATACCCTCATAAGTTTTCAGTTTAAATTATTCATTCGATTTTTTAAAATATCAATTATTTATTCGTTTGTTCCCATTCTTCTCTAGAGAGACTAAAGTTCAATTCATCGACATACTCTCCGTCGAAATATGTTTGCTTTTTCAATATTAATTCGGGTTTCATTCCAATTTTCTCAATCATACGACAAGCTCCTTTATTTGGTCTTAAAACGAAAACTGTAACTTTAACTAAGTTTAATTCGTCAAATCCGTATTTGATCATTAGTTTTGCTGCTTCTGTACCGAAATTTTTTCCCCATAATTCTTTTTCTCCTATTAAGACGCTTAAATCTGCTGCTTGATTAATATAATTAATATGATGGAATTCTACAAAACCAACAATTTTATCAAGTTCTTTATGATAAATTTCAAAAGAAATATCTCTCTTTGTTGATCCTTGGTTTTTCTCTAAACGCTTCTTTAGATCTTCATGAGACACGGGAAAATGATTTCGGGTGTATAATCTCGTTTTAGGGTCGTTCCTCCATCTAGCGTGGATCTTTACATTTTCGGAATTAATTGGGAGAAGTTCTATGCGTTCCCCCTCAATAAATGTTAATCGCGTTTTTTTTTCCATAATTTACTCGCCAATCCTTTACTTAATAATTATTATTCGTCTTTTTTTTTCCAATCTCGTTTAAACAATGCGAATCTGTGCACATCGTGATATTGTCCGTCAACATACATTTCTTCTTTTAAAACGCCTTCTTTTTCAAATCCTAATTTTTCAGCTGCGCGAAGAGATCTTTTATTTGGTGTAAAAACTCCAGAATAAATTTTATGTAAATTCAATTCAGTAAAACCGTAATTGATTACTAACCTAGAAGCTTCACCAGCTATACCCTTCCCCCAATATTCAGGTTCTCCTATCATGGCAAAAATATTAGCATTTTTACTAACCCAATCAATACGACTGAATCCTATTCTACCGATTGGTCGTTTTGATTGCTTATGGTAAATTGTAAATTTAATAGAATCCCTCATTTGGTTGTTTGGTAAAGGTTCGAACCGCTTCTTTACTTCTTCGAGAGTTTGTGGCCATATATTTCGAGCATAATGACGCACTTTTGGATCGTTTCTCCATTTACAACTTAAATTGGCCCATTTAGAATTTCCAGCAACTAAATCGATAGTCTCTCCTTCTATGAAAGGAAA
Organism: Promethearchaeota archaeon; assembly: GCA_030668025.1. Next base: position 8,371 of record DAOUUT010000067.1, on the reverse strand, counting down.
TACATCTTCTTCTTCTTCTTCTTCCTTATCTTCTTTATCTTTTTTTTCTTCTGCCATGTTTAATCAATAAATTATTCATCTTTCATTTCCCAATCTCTTTTAAACAATGCGAATTTATGGATATCGTGATATTTCCCGTCAACATACATTTCTTCTTTTAAAACTCCTTCTTCTTTAAATCCTAATTTTTCAGCTGCGCGAAGAGACCTGCTGTTTGGTGTAAAAACTCCAGCAAAAATTTTGTGAAAATTCAATTCAGTAAAACCGTAGTTGATCATTAACCTAGAAGCTTCACCCGCTATTCCCTTCCCCCAATATTCAGGTTCTCCGATTGTTAAAAATATATTAGCATTTCTACTGACCCAATTAATGTGATTAAATCCTATACTACCGATTGGTCGTTTTGCGTGCTTATGATAAACTGTGAAGACGATAAATTCCTTCATTTGTCTGTCTGGTAAAGGTTCGAAAAATTTCTTTACTTCTTCGAGAGTAAGTGGCCATATATTTCGAGAATAATGACGGACTTTTGGATCGTTCATCCATTTACAAACTAAATTGGCCCATTTAGAGTTTCCAGCAACTAAATCGATAGTCTCTCCTTCTATGAAAGGAAATACGTCATCTTCTTCTTTCTTATCTTCTTTATCTTTTTTTTCTTCAGTCATGGTTTAACATCAAATATAATTCATAACTCATTGAATTTGATTAAGAAATATGAATGAGTGTAAAAATTAATATCTTTACATTAAAATTAAAATTAAAAATAAAATAAAAAATAGAAAATTAAATAATTTTTTACAGTAAAATTGAAATCTACAATAATTTCATTGCCAAAGTCATGTCGTTGACGGTAAGTATAAAGATTTAAAGTTAAATACTAAAAAGTTTCTTCCTACCGGCGTGACGAGTCATTTCTAATGCTTTATTGGTTACTGCTCTTGCGACTTTCTCTAAATAATCGATTAGAGCGTCTACTGCTTCGCGAGCAACCATTTCAGCGCCGTTATCTTTCATTAACTTTCGAACTGGTGACCAAGCAAATACTTTTTTAGCCATTTTTTTCATTCCTCCACTTTTTTAATATTTTTTTCTAAAGTTCACATTTTTCAATTTGAACCTTATTATATTATATATTTTCTTTTAAATATTTAAAACTTGCGTAATATTTTTGATAGGATATGTTTCGGTTAATAATTTCATCCAATCGACAAAATTGCGATGTTAGAGAAGAAAAGCGGGAGGGGTGCTTCTGAGCTTTTAGATCAGAGATCTTTTTTTATTTTGAAAAATGTAGGCGATGTAGATTTAAGCATAGCGAAAATGAATTGGCTTTGATTAAAATGTAAATAATTAAAAGAATTTGTGGATAAAAGTTAATAATTTCAAAGATTTTGTTATCTTCTTGATTTTGTTTAGATAGCACTTAAATTGATTTAAAATTTTAAATATTAGATTATTAATCAACATTTAATTTTTTCATTTCTTTAACTTTCTCCAGATCGAACGAACACCTAAATATCCCATCGCTCCTAATACTCCATAAACGGCACCGTTAATCAGTCCACCCCAGAGGATGTTAATGGGAATTTCAACCATGTGACATCTTGGATCACAAACTTCGACATATTTAGGAAATAGAATGTTTCCTGGTAAGACATTCATTGGAGCAATAAATGTTACAAATAAAGCTCCAGTGAAGACGACAAAAATAGTAATTGTAAAAAATACCTCAAAAAAACTATCAGCTGACGACGACATTTTTAATAACCATGAATATAAATTTAAACAAGAAGAATTAAGAATAGTATTTAAATCTTCTATTATAAATATTAAGTAAATTTCTAAAAATATAATAGGTAATTGTATGAAGAAAATAATAGCAATCACTCGTGGTGATGGTTGCGGTCCCGAAGTCGTGAACGAAGGAATTAAAATTCTCAAGATAGTTTCAGAGTTGACTGACTATGATTTTGAATTTAAAGACGCACCAGCAGGAGGCGAAGTTTGGAAAGTATTTGGTACCAACCTTCCTGAAAAATCATTTGACACCATTAAAAATTCTGATGCACTATTGTTTGGGGCTCTTGGTTTACCTGATTTGCCCCCCGGTGTAGCGGAAAGTGCTATTATGAAAATTCGGCAAGGTTTAGATCTATATGTTAATTTGAGACCCGTCAAATTATATGATGTACTTCGCGAGAAATGTCCATTGAAAGAAGAATTTATAGGAAAGGGTATTGACATTACTTTTGTGAGGGAAAATACTGAAGGACTTTATAAGAATGTTGGTAATTTAGGAGAGGATTCAGCAGATAACCTAATGCTTTACACCAGAGACGGTTGCGAGCGGATTATTAAGTTTGCATTTGAATTTGCAAAAAGAAAGGGCCATAAAATTATTACATCCGTTGATAAGGCAAATCTTTTGAACACAAGTAAATTATGGAGAAAGATTTTTCACGAAATGAGTGAAAACTATTCAAATATAGAAACAGAAGATATATACATCGATGCATTTACCCAGTGGTTAATAAGAGCACCTCATAGATTCCAAACTGTAGTCACAGGAAATATGTTTGGAGATATAATTAGTGACGAAGGGGCTTTCTTAATTGGAAGTTTAGGAATGGGTTCCAGTGGGAATATTAATCCGGGAAAAGTATCTATGTACGAGCCCATTCATGGTTCTGCTCCCGATATCGCCGGAAAAGGCATAGCTAACCCTATTGGTACGATTTTAAGCGTAAAATTAATGCTGCAGGAGTCGTTTAATTCATTTGAATTAGGAAACGAAGTTGATAAAGCCGTAGAAGAAGCCCTAAAAAGAGGGAGAACTGTAGACATAAAAAACGAAAATTTAAAAACACTCTCAACCAAGGAAATGGGCGATTTAATCGCCAAACAATTAAAAAGTAGGTTGAAAAAGTAATATTTTAGAATTTTAAATTTCGCGTGTTGATAATAGTATTTAAAAAGATCGTAAGGTAATCGTATATTTTTTCCCTGTAATCAGAACCAATTTTGAGAAACATTATTGAAACAACCTTTTCTTCTAAATCTTTGTCAATAACAAATTCTTCCATTAATTGGGACCAGTTTTTGTCGTCAGAGACTCGAACTCCAACGATAATTGTCCTTTTTTTTCTAATTTTTTGAATAATTTGAATTAAAATATCCTTCCAATTAGTATCGATGTGTTCTTTATCTCTAGCGTCAAACAAACAAAAAACACCGTCAGAATTCGAGAGGATAAATTTATCGTAAAGATAACTACTTAAGATCACTCCGTTCTTATAAGTGTATAATTTTTCTTCGCTGCTATCTTTTATCTTAGAATAATCACCGAGTTTTTCGATATCCAATATAGTATGGAATCCAGGGTTCCAGCTAAAGCTATAAGTAATAAAAGTTAATTCCAATATAATCAACTCTTTTAAAGCGGAATCGATCGCTTCTATTAAATCTTCTTTGATTCTATCTTTTTCCTTTTTTTTACTTTTTACGATATAATGATAAGCAATTAATTCAAATGCGTCTTTAACATTATTTCCCGTAAGTGCACTCGTTTCTATATAGGATGAGCCAGTTTCAGATATCGATTTGGCTAATTCTTCTCCTTCTTCCTTAGATATTAATCGTTGTTCGGTCAAATCGCTTTTGTTACCAATAATCACCATGGGAATATTTGTTTCTTCGATAAGTTCAGATATTTCTTTATACCAACTCTTAATATTTTCAAAAGATTCTCTTCTAGAAAGATCAAAAACAATAAAAGCAGCTTCAGCCCCAGCGTAATATATCTTGCGAAAGCGTTTAAAGTAATCTTGGGCACCAATGTCCCATAACTGAACACCTATCTCATTTCCTTCAAAATCAAAATTATGTGCTAAAATATTTAAGCCAATCGTGGCTCTATAATCGTGTGAAAACCTACGCTCTACAAATTGTCGAATCAATGATGTTTTTCCAACCTCATGATCACCAACAATTACGAACTTAAAAGAATATTTACCACATTCAATGAATTCAGATGGACATATTGCTGCCTTTAACATTTCATGTCTTTCAGCTTCATTATCAAAATCGGGAATTGTTAATTGTATTGAATCACCCGCTTGGGCGTTTAGTATTTGAGCTGTTTTCTCTGCTAAAAAGTAAGTATATGGTGCGACTTTTTCTATTGAAGCCATACTGTTAAAAATGATACTTAATATTCTCTCCTCGTCAATAGTTACAAAAAATAAACGGTATTCGTCTGTATCGAACGAGGCAGTTCCGAATTTCTTGAAAGAGAAATCATTACGAATCCTTTCTAAAATCGGGTTTATTAGTGTAGTTAAAACAGATACAATTTCGAAATCAATATCTTTTCTTTTATCTCCCGCAATAATTAAACCTTCAACATCGGAGACGATAATCGCTTCAACATCTCTAAATCTCTCTAAAAAATGACTTAAAATATCCTTAAAAAGTTGATTTCTGTTAATAAACAATCGAATCTACCTTCAAATGTGAATAATATTAAACGGAATTTCTATTTATCTTTATTATAACATAACTTATTTTTAAAAGTAGCTATTTCAATTTATAAAGTTTTAACTATTAGAAATATTGGAGAAAATTTTAGAGGTTTATGATGGTGTTAAACATTACTTCAAGTTGGTCGTAGATTTCCAAGAGAGAATTAGAAAGAATATATTTACATTGAAAAGATATCAGTCACAATATCCTTTACTGGATAAAATTTGGTTCTATCTCCATCCCAATTGATTAGTAGGTTTCTATAGAGCATTTCAATTTTTAAAACCAATCTCTTAAGGTTATATTTAAAAAATTCTAGTTCCTCTGTGCTAACTAGTACACCAATAATATAAACACTTGTAAAAATAGTCACTGTTTTATTCTTCTTCTTAATGATCGAAATTTTATTTTCTTTAGTATTCATTAATTCATTAAGCATAATATTTATTGAAGACAATACTCCAGATATGAAATGCTCGTCAATTGTTTTTCTTTCTTCTAAAAAAGATTTGCTATATAGATTAATCCCATCTCTATTCAAAATATATATATTTTCGATTTTATCTTGCCAGTTAAATTCAAAAAAGGGAACAATATTTCTGAACCTTTTAAAAAGCAAGCCAATGGCGATAAGCTGCATACTGATTCCCGGTAATCTAGTAATAAATCCAAAATAGCAACAAACAAAATCTATTGTAAGTATATGACCAAATAACAAAAGTAGAATTGGGAATCTCATTTTCAAACCACCTTTAGGAAGTAATTTTTGTTTTTTAACTTGTTTATCAAAATCTTTAGTATAGATAAGTAGAAATATGATGAAAAGCGGTAATATTAAAATTGAAAGATAAATAATACTAAAAAGGTCAATTAAAACCATAGAAATGAAAATAAAAATTTGTATTAAGAAGCAAAAAGTGAAAAAATATTTTTTTAAAAAGAATTTTTTATATTTTTCCATATAAAAAGTAAACAGTAAGAATCCAATATTTATAGATAAATATCCAAAATTTAAAAATAGAAATCTAAAACTCCCACTTGACCAAATTAAAAATGGGGACATTATCGTTCCAATAGCATAATAATCACCTATTAATAGGAAGAATTTCATAATCGAAATTCCATAAAATTGCGCGGAAAATCCAATATCCTGTGAATTTTTAATCTGCGCTGGTTGCATTTTATATTTTATTAGAAGATACACTCCTAATTCAAAGCACAAAACGATGAAGATCCATTCCAATATTAAAGTTGTAAATCTTAGTTGATCTGTTATAGGAAAAATAATTTTATCATCCCTGTAATATTTTTTCCATTATATTATTAAAGCTAATAAATATTTTTTCTTGATCTTCATCAATATTATCTAAATTCAATAGTATTTCCTTGAAAAATGATTCAAATCGTATTCTAACGATTTTTAATAAATGTTTTGAACTAATTAAATCCTTTTTTACAATAAAAACATAGATTAATGATAAATGAACATTTCCGTACTCAAACATAATTAGAAAATCGTCCTGCTGTATTTTATTTATTCGCTCTGTCTTTGTATCCGTAATTAATGTAATTATTTTTTCAATTCCAGATATTCCTTTTGAAAAAATCCCATTAATGTTTTCTGATTGATTATTTGAATGAGTATTTTTAACTAAATCCAAATGATATAAGGTGTTAAAATCTTTGGAGTTAAAAATGAATAGTTTAATAAGATTCTCACGCCACTCAAATTCATAAAAAGGAGGAAAATTGTAAACAGAGAAATATATTATTAAGAAACCTATAAATAGAACCAATACACCTGTAAAATACACAATCTCATTAATAATCGGAGGTAAGGCACGTAATCCCACTATTATAGCAAAAACTAATGCGACAAGACTGATCAATGCTCCAATGAAAAAAAATCTAATTTTTGTTCTTATCTTTCCTATTGATTTTTGAATCAATATTATTTGAAATCTAATTATATATAAACCATTCAGTACAACAAAAGAAATGCTTCCGATAAAGAGTGGAGAAAGTAATGAGGGTAAAATAAAAACGCAAAAAATTGGTATACAATTTAGCACTAATAAAGTTTTAGCAACTTTTAAATTAATAATTAAAGAAAATTCCTCTCGGATAATGAATCTTGAAAAAGCTATCGTAGAAAAAAAAGCTAATACCCAACCAATTCTATAAACAATCTCATAAATTAACTCATTTACGATAAAATTTCTGGCAATTTGTATAAATAAAGGACCAATAACGATGAATAAAATGAACGAACCAAATGCTAATAAAACAATATTGAGCGGAAGATCCTCATCTTCAAGTTTCTTATATTGAGTATAAAAATAAATAGTTAATTGAATACCCATTATTACCGGAACTAAATAAGCTAAAAATTGTAGTTCTTTACCATATTCAATTTGTACAAGCATTTGCTATCTCATAAAATAAAGAATCAAATAGTTTTTATAGGTATAAAAAGACTCTCAAATTTAAGTATAATATTAATGCGAAATATTTAATTATTTAGATTAAATTCTGAAATCTCAAAATATCTCTTACTAATGTTTCAAAAATAATTTCAACATTAGCTCCTGTCTTAGATGAACATTCGATATATTGATAAAGATTATGCTCTTTTACGATGTTTTGTGCTTCATTTTCAGTTATAGCAATTTGATCTTGCAGATCTAATTTTCCCCCAACTAATAATATTGGAATTTCCTTTTCACTAGATGCTAAACCTTTCTTAAAAATCTCGATCCACCCATCGATACGGTTTAATGACGCTTTATTACTCAGATCAAACATGAAAATTCCACCAGATGATCCCTTAGAATACAAAGGTAATAGGAATTTAAAGTTATCTTCGCCACCAAAATCCCAAATTTGCAGAACTACTCTTATATTTTCTATATTTATATATTTCACAAAAAGTTCAGCACCCATCGTAAGTTTTATGTCCTCTTCGAAATAACCATTTAAATAACGACGTCCTAAAGTGGTTTTCCCTACTCCACTTTCTCCAAAAATACATATTTTATACGCCATTTCTCCCAAAGAACTCAACCTTTTCCATTGTTTATTTCAATACTAAGAAGTGATAAATTAATAAATAAAAATTATTTAAATTTTTGTCAATTTCTTAATGTGCTAATTTCTTAAAATAAGGAATAATATATTTTATTTTTAAAAGTAGCTATTTCAATTTATAAAGTTTTAATTATTAGAAATATTGGAGAAAATTTTAGATGTTTATGATGGTGTTAAACATTACTTCAAGTTGGTCGTAGATTTCCAAGTGGTACTCGAAACCAATCTTAAAAAATAAAAGAGAGATAAAACTTTTTTCTAGATATTCGTTAACATTAAATTCTTCCATAATATTTGAATAATCACTCTTATCAGATACTCTTACACCTATTAGTGCAACTTTATTTTCGCCAAGGTTTTGGATTACATTAACAACAATTTCTTTCCACTTTGGTTCAATATGCGTTTTATCTCGAGCGTCAAATATAACGCAAACTCCATCTGAATCTTTAATATTAATGTTATCGAATAAAAAATTCTTAATAATTAGCCCGTTGGAGTATTCATACAATCTTTTATCTTTATCATCTATTAATTTTTCACACTCGCATAAAATATTCACATCGTTTAGGATCTGCAATCCAGGGCTCCAGTATGGGTTTTCAGTAATAAAAGAGAGGATTAATTTTCCTCTTTTATTTAATAACGAAGTGATTTGGTCCATTAGGCTCTTTTTTAATTTTTGTTCCTCTCTTTCCTTGCTCTTCATTATATAATGGTAAGCTATTAAGCTAAACGCATCTTCTATATTTTCACCGGT
>DAOUUT010000180.1 GCA_030668025.1 Promethearchaeota archaeon | reverse complement strand
TCTGCAATGGGAAATATTGGGTCAACAACCTTAGAAAATCGTGTTAAGAGACACCTTTCTGATTCTGCTAATAAAAAAAATCATTGGCACATTGATTATCTACTAAACGACGAATCATTCTTAATAACTAAGTTATATATTGTTCCTTCATTTATGAGATTAGAATGTGTTATTGCTCGAGATATAAAGGAGGTTTCAGATTCGTTTATTAAAAATTTCGGCTCTACCGATTGTTCCTGTAAGAGTCATTTGTTTTACTTTAAGGAATTTAGAAAATTTATGTGATAAAAAGCGATGGTCCTAGAAATCCTAAAATAACGGATAAAACAATAATTATAAAGATTTCGATCAATATACCAGACTTCTTATAATTCCTTACTGGAAGCCAAAAAAATAGTTTGTCTCTTACCCAATCAACAGTCCAATGTAAGTAATATTTGTCACCCCATTTGGATTCCGGACTTTTTTTCCGGATCCTCTTTTGAATCGGTCGTAAAATTAACCAATCCCAAATATCAATTATATTAGCAAATAACATCCCTAACCAATAAGGAATCATGAAAATGAAGAAGGATATAATAGATAGTAAATAAATAATATAATGCCAAATGATCCAAAATTTGTCTCCCTCTTGTTTATCAGGCGTATGATAAGTAATTATCGAAACAGCATCAAAAAATAGATGAGATAGGTGGGCAAAAAGGATGGTACAAACAATATTTAACGGAAAAAGTAAAAATCTAAAACATAAAATTTGGATTATGACTCCAATTAGGTTGTGGGTTATTAATTCCATTATATTCCCTAAAAATTTAATTCAGATATTTTTCAAAATGAAATAAAATTCTTAAAATTTTTTAACTTTGTAATTGAATTTTACATACTAGAAATCAATCTTAAAATTTTATAAGTGATAAAAAATGGGTATGTTAGATGGAAAAGTTGCCATTATTACTGGTGCTGGTCGCGGTTTAGGACGCGAAGAAGCGCTAGCTATGGCAAAAGAAGGTTGTAACTTAGTGATAAATGATTTAGGCGCTGCATTTGACGGAACGGGCAATAAAACCCAAGTAGCTGACTTGGTTGCCGAGGAATGTGAAAAACTTGGCGTTAAAGCGGTAGGAAATTACGATTCCGTAACAGATTTTAATAAAGCCAAAGGGATGATAGATCAGGCAGTTTCGGAATTTGGACATTTAGATATCGTTGTTAATAATGCGGGTATCCTACGTGACAGAATGATTTTTAACATGACAGAGGAAGAATTTGACGGCGTCATCGCAGTTCATCTTAAAGGAACGTTTAATATGGTTAGACATGCGGCAGAATACTTTAGGAAGAGAGGCAAAGCAGATCCTAAGTTAAAAACCTTTGGAAGAATTATCAATACAGCCTCAGATGCGGGATTATTAGGTAACATAGGACAATCTAATTATGGTGCTGCTAAAGCAGGTATTGCGGCGTTCACTTTAATTGTGGCAGATGAATTAAAAAAATACGCTACGGTTAACTGTGTTGTACCAATGGCTAGAACTAGGCTTACAACTGATGCAACTCCTAAAATGGTAGGCGTTATGAGTTCTAAATCAAAAGGAGGAATGGATGTGTTTAATCCATCACATTTTGCGCCATTAATCGTGTTTTTAGCTTCAGATAGCGCTAGAAGAGTCAATGGTGAAGTGATTAGAGCAGCTGGAGATAAGGTTTGGGTTTATCGCGGATGGCACACGGTTAAACGTATTGATAATAATGGAGCCCCTTTCACACCTCAAATACTTGCTGAAAGATTCAGGCCAGATTTATTAAAAGGATTACCTCAGAAACCCGCAATAACGGGAGTTGCAAGTGAACTCTTAGATTTATAATGAGAATAAATTTGTTTAAGTATTATTATTTATTTTTCTTTTTTTTTCACTTAACTTATAATTAGCAATTCAGATTATTAGCAATCTCTTCAAAAACATGATAGATTACCATTACTACTTTATCAAAATCTTTATCGGATAAATCGATATCGCTTTTTTTTAGAGTATCTAGAAGATATTCTAACTTGTCCAACGCGATTTCAAGGTATTGGGTTTTTTTGCCAATAATTGATTTTTTTATATGACTTTTTAAAAAAATTATCTCGCTAAGTAGAATATTTACAAGCTTGTCTCTTCTTGGTTCAAAAAAATCGGAATATTGCCATTTTATTACTTTGCTCATATCTTTTACACTTTTTATTTATTCTTAATATAGAAAATAGAGTAGGATATTAATCTCTTAGAGAGACCAGTTTTTGATTCAACTTATAAGATATTGAAAAAAAAAGAATAAATAATTAGTTCAAAAAAAAAGCTTAATTACTTAATCTGTGGAAAGGCGGCTTTAATCCATCAGGAAGTGGTGATTTGTATGGCTTATCCTTATGTGCTAAATTGTGTTCCTTAAGCGCATTTTCAACTAAATTTGGATTTTGCATGAATTCAAGGGCGGATACAGCTAATATTTTAGCTGCCGTTAACATCCCTTTATGACCGATACTCATCCCGGAGGTCGCTACATTTTGCCAAGAATGCCCTGGAGATCCCATGATCTCACAAGCGGTCCCAAATTCTCCAAGAGGTACTTTCCAAGAAACATCTGCTACATCCGTAGATCCTGGCATAACCTTACCTTTTCCCATTGGAGGAATTATGATTTTATTCAAAGGTTGACTTAAAATAGCTTTAGCAAATTCCATCATATCGGGGGGTATGAGTCTGTAGTATCCCTCAAGTGAATTTTTTGGAATAGACTTTTTTAGCTCATTAGCAAAAGCTACATCATCTTTATTAAATCTAGGGGTACCAACTTTTTTCATGGAGTTTGAAATGACATCGCTGACTACTTTCGTATACATTGTGTTATACATACCACTTAAAAAATCGACCTCCATCGTTGTCTCCGTCATTAAGGTCGCTCCTTTTGCTATGTTAATAAGCCTAGCATATAATTCTTCAACTTGATGGCGTTCTGGAGCGCGTACAAAATAATACACCTCTGCCTCAGCAGGCACTACATTTGGAGCATCGCCCCCTTGAGTTATAACATAATGTAATCTTGCATCAGAAATCATATGTTCTCGCATAAAATTAGCTCCTATATTCATTAACTCAACAGCGTCTAAAGCACTTCTTCCATTTTGGGGGTCTCCCGCGGCATGAGCTGTACGTCCGTGAAACTTGAAAACTACTGAGTTTATCGCTAAAGAAGTCATCAGATTTAGCATGTTGAAATTTCCTGGATGCCAAGTCATTGCTATATCCACATCGTCGAACAATCCTTCTCGTATCATATAACCTTTTGCGTTAAAAGTTTCCTCTGCAGGACAACCATAATAACGGATAGTTCCCTTTACATTACCCAAATCAATCGATTCTTTAACTGCTAATACAGCCCCTAACGAACCTACTCCTAATAAATTATGACCGCAACCATGCCCGGGATCACCTTCTATTAAAACTTCCCGAGACGGTTGTGCTTTTTGACTGAGCCCTGGTAAGGCATCGTATTCTCCTAAAATTCCGATGACAGGCTTCCCTTCTCCATAGTCAGCGTAAAAAGCAGTTGGCATGTCTGCAACTCCCATTTTTACTGCAAAACCTGCTTCGTCAAGTGTTTTTGCCAGTAATTTTGAAGATTTAAATTCTTTTAAACCTAACTCTGCAAACCCCCAGATCTGATCGCTGACATCAATCAATAAATCTTGGTTAGCTTTTACCCATTTAATAGCTTGTCTAAACATAAATTACCAAAATGTTTATTTATTAATAATTTTTATTTTTAATTTATAAAAAAGGAATTAGGCTTCTATCTTCATTCTACTTGAAGATACTTCAAGGATTCGCGAAAGATATATATGTTGGTAAAAATATTGGCTTTTTTGGCTTTAAACTCTTTATTTCTTCGTTTAGTTTCTTCATCATAATCGTTCCTGATCCAAATTTTAAAAATGCCATTGATCTTAATGCTTTAATTAGATCAATGTCACTATAACAAGAAGTAGAAACCAAGACTCCGATATTCCTTCTAGTAGCGGCTTTTAATAACTTATCGATTAGAAAAATATATCCAAAATGCAAATCTCGCTTATTCTTAAATTGAGTTTTATCTAAAAATAATTCGTGAACAACCCCAATTCTAATTTTAAGACCAAATTTAAACGAATGTAGGTTTTTATGAGTTATTACGGCACCACCTATTATTTCTTTCTTTTTTCGTATGATTATATAAGTAGGTTTGAGTCTTTCTGCTGGTACATTTATTCGAGCCCAAGTAAATTTATCTTTGTCATACGGCGAAACACCAGTGTAATATCGTTTAATAATTTTGTTAGCAGCGTTCATGTATTCAAAATGCTTATTCTTAACAATCTCGTAAGAAATATTTTTAAAATTTTTGTTTAATTTTAGAAGGATCCTATAAATAAAGCGTGGAAAATAAGAAATAACAAAAAAAATTGGAAATAACGACGCAAATTTTTTAAGATCTTTAAACAGTTTAAATAAATTTGGAAAATTAATAAGCATAAGTTCTCTATCAACATCAATGTAGCCAAATTTCAAGTAAATCTTTGATCTAGCAATTCCCTTATAATCTGCTGTTAAAATTGAAAGATCACAATTTCTTTTTTTCATATATTTCATCGCCATTTCCATTAGATTAGTAGCAATTCCTTTACGTGTATAATCGGGATGACATGAAACATCGTTGATATCTCCAATCAAGTAATTCTTACTATTGAAAATAATGTTTTCAACTAAATTCACGTGAATTGCTCCCACTATCTTATTTTTTTCAACATCCTCAGCAATTTGAATCATCTCTGGTTCAAAATATGGAGACTTGACATATCTCCAATTCCACTCTTTAGACGTTCGAACAAGGCCCACTCCATTCATTTGGAAAGCTCGATTGAATAGATCTGCTATCTGTCCGTCATCGCCTTTTTTGTAATGACGATAAATAATATTTACCATTATTTAAAACACCTAAAAGTCAACTTAAAAGTAAAGATAAAATTTTACACTTAAATATTATAAAACCATAAATATCTATTAAAATATTTTACTAATTAATTTTTATACAAAATAAAAAAAACCATGATCAAACATGAGTGATGAGAAATTAATTACTGAAGGTGATCAGCTGCAAAGAAAAAGATACTATTGGATCGATCATGCGCGAGGGTTTATCATGATCCTACTTGTGATCACTGAATTTCTACCTTATGCTATTCGAACTGGAAGTGAAATTACTCAATTCTTTTTAGCCCATCCCATTAATCAAAAAACCGTTGAATATATGAACTTTTATGATATTGGCGCACCTGCTTTTATTTTAATAATGGGGTTACTCATGCCATTGTCCTTTTTACACAGAAAAGAAAGAGATGGCGTAAGTAAGGCAGTTACTCACATGATTATTCGTTATGGGATAATCTTGGCTCTGGGATTACTTGTAATTCTAATCGATCACGGAGAATTTATAACAATTGAAGGTATTATTATTTGGGACGTTTTACCAACGCTAGGACTTGTAGGATTAATAACGATACCCTTTCTGTGGTTAAAACCAAAGGGACGTGCTCTCATTGCTACGGCTTTATTAATATTCTATCAAATTATGCTCTTTTATGGTGGATGGAGAGAGTACGCTATTGCTTCTATTCACGGTGGTATTCTTGGTACGATATTTGGGTTTTCTGCTATTATGATTTTCGCAACCTGTTTAGGCGAAGTATTATTTATAAGTGAAGATTATCCTGATAAGAAGAAATATCAAATATACTTAATTGTAGGGATTACTGCTCTTGTAGGCGGTCTATTACTTTGGTTATTACCTGGATGGTATCCAAATAAACGCCAAGTAACTTTAACATATATTTTAATTAGTTTAGGGGGCTCAATCTTAATATCGTTTCTTTTTATTGGTATTGACAAGAAAGTCCAGAAACCGATATTCATTTTAGATAGTTACGGAAAATCTCCATTTATAATCTATATTATTGCGGTTGTACTGGAATTCTTAATAAGTGATCTAATTGGTTTAGATATGGATTTTCTAATTTTCACGATAATGGTTATTGTTATGACGCTCATTGCATTATTACTTGATAAGTGGGGAAAAATAATAAAATTATAATTTCTAAATCTTATTCATTAACTTTTTTTTTCTAATTCCAAAATTTTTATTATTAATTAACGTTAAATCTTAAATAGCAAAAACAAGATTAATCTAATAATTCTGAATTTTTAAACTAAACTAAAGTGAATTAAATGAGTGAAGAAAGGATTAAGGAAATCCTAGAAAGCCTTAAAGCGATAAAGGGTGTATATGGTGCTGCGATAATCGAAAAATTTGGCTTAATAAAAGGTAGTGCATTACCTGGTTGGGTCGACCCAGAATCAGTCGCAGCAATGGTCACTCTTATACTTAAAGCCTCTCAAAGAGCAACGAAGGAGCTTGAACAAGGACAATTTTTTAACGCAATAATTGAAAGCGCTAAAGGAAAAATACTATTTTCGGAATTTGGAGGAAGTATATTAACCTTAATTACAACTACAGATGCAAAACTAGGTATCATTAATTTAAAGTTAGCAGCAGCAGCAGATGCTCTTAAGAGTCTTAAATAGCATCATATTTATTTTTCTATTTTTTAAGATTCATCTAGTAATTCTAATATTATTTTTCTTGTTATTTTAGGATCTACTTGTCCTTTGGTTTTTGCCATAACCCTACCAATTAAAGCTTCTAAAGCTTTAAGGTTCTTACGAAAATCTTTAATGATATTTGGATTTTCTTCAATAACATCTCTGCATAACTTTTCAATGATTTTTTCATCATAGATTCTCGTTTTCCCCTTTTTTTTAATGATTTGAGAAACTGATGTCCCTTTCATAATTTCATCAATGTAAGTCTTTGCTATTTTTGTTGTAATTTTACCGTTTCTGATGTTTTTGATTAAATCTACTAAGTGTTTCGGAGTAAGTTTTGTATTATTAATCGTTGTATTATTCTCGTTTAACCATCCAGAAATATTATTCATTAACCAATTACAATACTGTTTGTACTCCTCATAACCAAATGAGGGATCTGAATTCGCACCGCTTTCATAAAAATCTGCGATCTCTTTATCTAAAACTAAGTTCTCAGAATCAAATTCAGACAGCATATATTCTCTGCGAAGCCTTAAGGCTCTTTCATTTGGCATTTCTGGTAGTTTTTCTTTAACTTTCTGGATAAAAATATTGTCTATTTCTAATGGAACTAAATCTTGTTCGGGGAAATAACGGTAATCTGCTTCAAATTCTTTTGATCGTAATGATATCGTGATTTTTCTTTTATCGTCCCAGTGTCTAGTTTCTTGTATTAATACTTTTCCTCTTTTAAGTGCGTTCTTTTGCCTTACAACTTCATAACTTAATGCTCGTTCAACTTCTTTAAAGCTATTGATATTTTTAACTTCACTACGTTCATTTCCTTTTATAGAAATATTTGCATCAACTCTTACGGAGCCTTGAAGGTCTAAATCTGATATACCCGTATATTGAACAATCGATTTTAATTGTTTTAGAAATTCTCTTGCCTCTTCTGGGGAGTCAATATCAGGTTCGGACACAATTTCAATCAAGCAAACACCAGAGCGATTATAATCCACTAAAGTGAAAGGTGAAGTTGCTATATTTCCTTTATGTACTAACCTAGCGGGATCCTCTTCTAGATGAATTCTATTTAGCATGACTTC
>DAOUUT010000265.1 GCA_030668025.1 Promethearchaeota archaeon | reverse complement strand
TTCTTTTAATTTTTTATCGTATTTCTTGTTTAAAGTCTCAACAAAATTGTGTAATCCTAAGAATTTAGAAACTTCGATCATTTTATTTTCCATTTCAGTGGTAGGATTATCAATGCCATAGAGTAAATTCTCTTTGATAGTTCCCGTAAAAAGAAAGGCATCCTGGGGAACAAATCCTATTAATCCTCGTAAGTCCTCTTTGTTTACTTCCCGAATATCGATCCCATCAACTAGTATTTTTCCGCTATTTACGTCGTAAAATCGAGCGAGAAGCTTTACTAAGGTTGTTTTTCCTGCGCCAGTCTCACCAGCAATCGCCAGAGTAGCACCAGGAGTGACCTTTAAGTTTAAATCTTCTAATACGTAACCTTTAGATTGTTGGCGTTTAATCAACATCTTTTTCTCTTCTATAGCATCTTTCACTACTTTTGGGATCTTATTTGAAATCTCCGGAGGAATTGATATGGTGGCAAGGGTTTCGAGGATCGCTTGAGGAGACATCTGCATACCACCATCGCCCATTATTCCTTGACTGTCTCCTCCCATTCCCCCACTAGTTGGTTGTTTAAAACCTGATTTTGAGCGAAGCATTTTTTCTAAGTTTTTAACCATCATTTCGATCATTTCGGGAGGAATTAATTGCCCCATTGAGGATTGATCTTTTGAAGGCATGCCTTTCTTTAGATCGCTATCTTTAGTTTTAAAGGACGTGTCATAATCAGGATGAACTTCTGCTAAATCTGTATTTGGAACGGCATAATGGTATTCGTCTAAAATTTCGTCAATTATCTTAGGAGCATCCTCGGGCTTAACTCGCATTAAGCTCATGAATAATTTCTGTCGAACATTTTGAGGCATGTGCATGCTATTTTTAAGCATAAAAGAGGAATAAGGTTCTGGGAACTTTTTCATCATTTCTATAGCTCTTTTAATCATAGGATTCTGTAACATAGGGTTTTGTGCACCAGGTGCTTGAGATCCAGATGTAAATTCGGGTGATTGTTTTTCCTTATTATCATCTAAAACATAGCCGAAACTAACGTTAATAAATTCAATTTTTCCTTTAGGTTCGGAAAATGTTTTCGCACTTGTTGGCTCAGGTATTTCTACGCTCTCTTCCAATATAGATAATATTCGATCTGAAGCTGCCAAAGCGCTTCCTATAATCTGTTGCATTTGTAATAACATCATAAAAGGGCGGAAAAATTGAGAGAGTAACGAAATAAAGGCAACTAGAACTCCAACCGAAATAGTTATGCCAAAAACATTAATTTCTCCAATTGCGATAAAACCTCCAATTAATAATATAATAACTGTGAGAATCGTAACTATTAAGCTAAATAGAGGGAAAATTGAAGCCATAATTCTTCTAATCTTAACCATTATCTTATAATTAGCTGTATTTGCTTGATCAAACTCGGAAGATGCTCTTTTTTCTTGCCCATATGCTTTTACTATCTTCGCTCCTGCAATATTCTCTTGAATTGAAGTTGTAACTTGACCAATCGTTTCTCTAGCCTTCTTAAAAACACCCATTATAATTTTTTGAATAAAATATGCCATAAAAAAAAATATTGGAATTATTACCAAGCTGATTAAAGCTAAATAGATGTTGAGCAAGAACATAATTAATATAGTAATAACAATGGATACAATATTGGTTATTATCTGTACAAATTGCCCTCCTACTAGTAAGTTTAGTTGAGTAACGTCGTTAGTTGTAATTGAGATTATATCTCCTGATGGACGTTTATCGAAATAATTGAGAGACATCTCTTGCAATTTAAAAAAGAGATCGTTTCTTACTTCGTACGTAACTTTTTGCGATATTTTTCCCATTCCATATTGAGAAGTATAAGTTGTGATTGCCATGAAGACGAGTAGGCTTAAAAACACTACACTCATGACTATTACGTAATATGGATCCTTTGCTACAATCCCATTATCTATTGTAGCCGCAGTAATTAGCGGACTTATGGTTAAAACTATAGTCCCTAATAAAAGAAATATAGTATACAATACAAATTTCCATTTATACGATGTTAGATATGAAAGCATCCATTTCAACAGAACTCTGCTAGAATGTTCTAAGTCTGCTTTACCTTCTCCAAACGAGTGCCGCTGATGAAAACCTAAAGACGGCTGACTGATTTTTTTTTCTTCTTTTTTCTCTTTATTTTCTTCTGCATTACTCATGGAAAATCACCTTTATTATCTTGTTTAAAATCTGGTAATGACTTTTGTTTGTAATATAATGTTTCATAAATTTGTCTATATAACACATTAGTTTCAATTAAATCATCGTGAACACCAAAACCTATTACCCTTCCTTTATCTAAGACTAATATTTTATCAGCATCA
This sequence comes from Promethearchaeota archaeon, assembly GCA_030668025.1. The sequence continues at coordinate 2,515 of DAOUUT010000265.1, read as the reverse complement.
CGAATAGTCGAAATTCGTTGAGTAATAATGAAAGTTGTAGTTCCCTTAGTGATTTTTTCTAATCCTTTTTGAATTTCAAATTCGGTCTCAACATCTACAGAACTTGTAGAGTCGTCAAAAATTAGAATTTTTGGCTTTATAATTAACGCACGAGCAATAGAAAGACGTTGTTTTTGACCACCTGACAGCCTTGTACCACGCTCTCCTACTATAGTATCGTATTCCTTTGGTAAAGAAATGATAAAATCATGTAAATTGGCAATTTTAGCCGCTTCAATTATTTCTTCCATAGTTGCGTTTTCTTTGCCATACGAAATATTATCAGCAATGCTTTTATTGAACAAAAATGTTTCTTGAGATACAATTCCAACATTTTTCCTTAAATCTTGTAGAAGATACTTACGGAGATCTTTTTGATCAATTTTGATTACCCCCTCGCTTACTTCATAAAACCGAGGAATTAAATTGATGATTGTAGATTTTCCAGAGCCTGTTGTGCCTAGAATTGCTAATTTTTTTCCAGCAGCAATATTAAATGACACATTTTTTAAAATCCTATGATCAGAAGTGTAACCAAAAGAAACATTATCAAATTCTACATCGCCTTTCAAATGTTCAATCGGTCTTGCGTCTGGTAAATCTTTAACTTCTGGAGTTGACTCTAAAACATCTCTCACCCGAGTTAAAGCAGCATCGGCTTGAACGTACATCAACATAATTTGTCCTAACATAACTAAAGGGAATCCAAGAGTCGCTATAAAAGATTGTAAAGTAATCAAGGTAGCTAAAGTCATTACCCCTTCTATTACCCAAAATCCACCAACTAATAATGTGAATACGGTCATGAAGCCAATTATTACGTAAATGATTGGCATATAGAGTGAATTCAATTTTACTGAATGAACGCTAGCTTTATAAAACCGTTCATTGTTTTTAGAAAATTTTTTTAGTTCATTACCTTGAGTATTAAACATCCTTACTACTTGAGCACCTACTATATTTTCTCTAATTGTATTAGTTAATGCCCCAAAACTATTCCGAGTCTCTAAAAAGATTGGTTTTAACTTTTTAGCAAGATAATACGATAATAAAAGAGAACTTCCAATGGCTATTAACAATAACCAAGATAACTCTGTGCTAAAAAGAATGAACCCGATAATGACCCCTCCTAATTGGAGAATGGATCTAAGTCCTAAAGTCAAACCCATACCAAAGATTTGTTCGCTTTCTTCCACATCACTTGTAGCTCGTGAAATTAATTGACCCGTCTCAGTTTTATCAAAATAAGAAAAAGATTGTCGAGAAATGGCATTGTTGATATCTGTACGAAGATAATAAACTGCTCTTGAGGAAACCTCAGCGCCTCTTAATCGCGCGGCTCTTTCCAATATAAAGGCTAGAATACCAAACATAAGGATTAAGCTAAATGAAATAATTAGATCACTCGCATTAGAAAGCACTGAAAGATTCGGATCTAGGCCTCCAATCATTCTCCCGATTAACATTGGGACGATTACTAAAAACAGCGTAGATATTAATAAATAGATAATTTCGAGAATGAAATCCTTCTTAGATTTCAGCCAATATTTTAAAATCATTTTAAATGTATTCATAACTCTTATTTCTCCTCCTCTGAGTTTTTATCATTCGCTTTATCTTTTAATTCTGAGATTAATTCCTCAATTTTTTGATATTGATCGTTAAATCGGTTAATTTTTTGCGATAGTTTTAATTTGTGAAACTCTAATAATTTTAATTTCTCCTCTTCGGATTTTTCTTCAAGTTTTTCGAAAAAGAAGTTAAATGGTCCATATTTTGGAAAAAAATGTCCTGATAACTCCTTATCTGAGCCTATTGTTGCCGCTATTAGTGTTTCTATTGACTCATTAATTATTTGTTGCTTTTCAACCATTAATTTTAGTGTTTCTTCTCCTTTTTTGGTAACTTCGTAAATTTTCCTAATTCTTCCTTCTTCTTGTGTTTCTATGTATGTAATTAAGCTATTTTTAGTCATTTCCTTAAGCACTGTATACATTGTAGATGCGGGAGGTGTCCATATTCCGAGAGTTCGGTCAGTTATATCTTTGCTAATTTTATAACCGTATGAAGGGTTCTTCTCGAGAATTAACAATATAAGCGCGCTAATGAAACCTTTTTTCATTGCTTTTTCAAAATTCTTTGTAATTTCTTCAACCATGCTTTTAAACCTTCAAAAGAGTTGTTTATAAGAAAAGATAAATTATATCATATCTCACTTATGGATATATATCGATTATTGATATATAAATTTTGTTATGAAATATTATAAATATCATAACAAACAACATTGTTACTAAATATAATTGGTGTTTAAAGAATGACAGAAGTGTTTATAGTCGATACTAAACAAGGTTTAGAATCGGCAGTTAACGAAATGTTTAATAATTTAGAAAAGATTGGACCAATTTTGAAAAGCTCAAAGGAAGTCTATATTAAAGTAAATGGTATAGATTTCCAGAAACATAGTTATACATCT
>DAOUUT010000285.1 GCA_030668025.1 Promethearchaeota archaeon | reverse complement strand
TCCGGTAGTGAAAGACTTCCCACCGAAATTATTCGGCTTTGTTCAAATATGTTAAGTATTCCAATAATTGTGGGTGGAGGAGTTAATACTAAAGAAGACGCTATAAATTTTGTTGAAGCGGGGGCAGATATCATCGTAATGGGAACATTTTTAGAAAACCAAGTATTAAAAGACGATGGGAACTCTTTAAAAACTATTATTGACGAAATAAAGAAAGCCGGTACAAGTCGTAAAAATAACTATTGTAAAAATTAAAAATTCTTTAATTGCTTCTGTTATGGGATTTAAAGACGCTATTGAAATTCTACGACCCATTAATTGTCTAATGGGAGCTTTAACTGTAATAATTGGATTGTTGAACACACGATTAGGCATTCCCTTAGATAAATTATTTGTAAATATAATTTTAGGCGTTTTTACATATATTTTTCTCGCAGCTGCAGGAATGGTTATTAACGATATTTACGATATTGAAATCGATAAAATAAATAGACCAGAACGTCCTATTCCAAGAGGTTCAATAACTTTAAAACAAGCGAAAATTCTTTATTCTATTTATCTTTGTTCTGGATTAGCTCTTAGCATATTGCATAGCATTCTTTATAATCTCGGTCTATTAAATATCGCATTAGTATCGTTTTTTGGGTTCATTGGATGGGTATACGCAAAATGGGGTAAGAAGAGTGGTTTTTTTGGAAACATAGCAGTGGGTATTTCTTTTTCAATTGGTATGGTTTATGGAGCGGTATTAAACAGTTCATCTATTCCTCCTTATATTTATTTTTTCTTTATAACGGCATTCTCTCTTTTAGTTTCTCGAGAAATTATTAAAGGTTGTGAAGATATTGAAGGAGATAAAAATTATGGGGTTAAAACATTAGGTATTAAGATTGGAATTAGAAAATCAACCTATATCTCCTTAGTTTTTTCAATTACAGCAATAATCTTTTTTATATTACCTATTTTTACAAACATTCTAAATCCAATTCTTTTTATGGTTTTAATGATTTTTGGTCTAATTGACGTATTTTACGCAATTTTTTTAATGCTTACTACGAAATTGGAAATAAAAGATCTTAAAAGGATTAGTTTACTGTTAAAAATTGGAGCATTTATAGGGTTAATTGCTTTTATTTTTGCTAGCATTTAATATGCTTGTATAAGCTATATGCTTTTTAAAAAATCTAATATTCCCTCAAAATCTTTACTAGTAATTAAGGATTTCAACTCTTGCGTTTTATTTGAAGTGAGCTTTCCATAGGGGAATGTTTCAATCAATTTTCTCGTTTGAGTTAGACCTAAATATTTTCGCGTGTATTCTGCGTTTGAGTATTTATAGGTTGTTAAAAATTCGCTGTCTAATTTGAGTCTAAACTGTTCTAAAATAAAATTAAAATAATTTCTTAAGAGAAGTTGATTCTCTGTGGAAATAATTGGCTCTAAGAAAATATGGATCGGATGGGTTCTATAGGTATTATGGGACACAAAAATCGCACGAACATCGAAATCTTCGTTTACTTGCCCTAATCCCGCTCGTCCATTATAAGAGCCCGTGTCTACAGTTCTAACATATAAAATATTTGATTCAATTATTCGCTTTAACTTTTCATTTACTTCAATATTTATTTTTACATATTGATTGTTTTTGTACTGGTTCGCGTCAATTACTTCGATCTCAAATGCGCCTTTATTTTTAAAAACTTCTTCTTTCAATAAATAATACTTAACTATTAATGGATTAGCCGCTTTATGACTCTCTAAAAATTCGTCAAATTTGGAACCTGCTCTGTATTTATATTTGGGGTTTAAATTGTAAACCTTCTTCAAAATTTCATTTTGCTTTTTGGTCTTTAACCCATTAAATGTCTGAAACTCGTTTTGTGGAACTTTTTTCTTCTTGAAAAAGCCAATACAAATATTTGAACCTGTATGTTCAAAGATTTTTGTCTCAAAAATTATCATTTTAAGAATATTATAATATTTTAAAAAGTCTAAACGAAATTTATTAGAAACAGATGCGCCATATAAAAAGTTAGTAGGAATTACGTAAATCAGATTCTCAACATCATTACGCAAGTCATTAATCATAGCGATTTGATATAAATCTTGATACCCCTTATTTTCTTTTTTAAAATATTGAAGAAACCTTTGAGTTTCGTCGTGCTTCCTAATGTAACCTAAATATAGGTATGGTGGATTGGTAACGTGAAAAATAGGAAATTTTTTTCGTTTTAAAATTTGAGGAAAGGTTTCAAGATTATCGCGTTTTTTGATATTATTTTCTGCGATTTGCTTAGGAATTCCATATTCCTCAGCGTTATCAATGCACTTTTGAACCATATCTTTCTGAATGTCAAACAAAAAAATATGACCTCGGAAAAAACTTATTCGATTGTCATAGGGGATTTCGTTTAATATTGGCAAAATTAAGTTTCCCTCACCAGCGTAAAGATCAACCCATAAGTAGTTCCTTAATAGGGTTTTAATCTCGGGAAGAATATATTTATAAAAAATATCAAAGGATGTCAGGTGTTGGCCATACTTGCGTCTTTTCGCTTTTTCCTCGATATCTTGTGCTTTATTCCCCATTTTTATATATGATATTATGTTATTAGCTTATCCTTAAGAGGTTTTAGTAAAAAATATGTTTAAGCAAGAAAATTGGTCTCCATTTTTTTTAATAGAATATTAGCATTAGTTTATTATAAAAATATTGAATTAATGTCAATTAAAAATGATTAAATAATAAAGTGAAATAATATGAGTGAAACCGAGAACAAAGTTGTAAAGAGTTATATCGCTCAAGTTAAACAAAAACTTCCTGAATGGTTAAAATGGAAAGATGATGAATTAAAAAGTGTGCTTGAGGGTTTAGAAGCGCAGATATACGGTGAGGCACAAACCATTTCTCAAGGAGAAGAATTAACTAACGCAGATTTACATGAAGCAATCCGTAGAATGGGTCCACCTGAAAGCATAGCAAAGTTGTATAAACTTCGAGGTACTCCAAAATTCTATTTAACCCAAGAACTTTTTGATTTCTACTTAAGAACTTTATTCTTCTTTTTTGGAATAATCATCTTTATCAACATTATCGTCGGAGTGTTCCAATTCTTTTTTAGAGTATGGTGGGAAGTTATAGGAGGAATGCTATCTGGTATTTGGATCGGCTGTCTTATAGCCGCCGTCGTAATAACTATCGTATTTGTTTACTTTTCGATGGAAGGGTTCTTACCCGAAGATTTTGGAATTATACCTAGACGCTTAGCGATTATATTCCCATTTAGCTTTACTGAAGAATATATGGAAGAAACGAGAGCTTATACTAAACAGCGCATAGAAGAAGCTAAGTTAATTGGAAAAGAAAAGCTCGCAGAAGTAAAAATACGAATGGAAGAGAAGTTAGCTGGAAAGAAAATTTTAAGAGAAGAGAAATTTGCTGAAAAGAGAATCGTAAGAGAAGAGAAGCGAATTGAAGCTAAAATACTTCGGAAACAAAAATTAGAAGAAGCGAAAGCATTAAGAAAGCAAAAGTTAAAGGAAGCCAAGGAGAAAAGGTCGCTTAAAAAAACTCAGCCTATTACAATTGGTGAATTAATATTTGGCATGACAGCAGGAATGATCTTTGGCTTACTATTAATATTACAACCTTTTTCAGTCACGGGGTTGATGCAACAAGCTTTCTTAGATTGGCTTCAAATCTTTGGTTTTTTAATTTTTGTCAGTGGCTTATTCGATTTAATTCGACTTGTAATAGGGGTAAGCAACTACACAAGTCAACAAGTTTTTCTAGTAATTGGAGCTATTTATAAGATTTCATACATCCCATTGTTTTTATTTCTCCTTAACGAACCACAGATTTTCCCCATATCGCTGTTTACAGGAGGAGCCATATCTTCCATACCATCTGATCCGGCAAACATTATCTTCATTATATATTTCTGGGTGATAATTTTCATAATTGTCGGT
>DAOUUT010000081.1 GCA_030668025.1 Promethearchaeota archaeon | reverse complement strand
AATAAAATGACGGGTACTAAGTACCCTTTAATTATGGCAGCTTTTGCCGGGTATGGTAAAACTGAATTTGCTGCATTATTCTCAAATGCTGGTGGATTGGGGATTATTACTGCCTTGAATTACCAGATCGGTGATTTTAGATCCGAATTACATAAAATGAAAGAAATGACCGACAAGCCTTTTGGTGTTAATTTAACTGTCTTACCTCCAGGTGTGAGAGCACTTAATGTTAAGGTATCAAAAGATGACTATTTAAAGTATTTAGAAATAGCTATTAATGAAGGCGTGAAAATCTTTACAACTTCCGCTTATCAAGCTACTCATTTAGGAGAAAGAATCCACGATGCAGGTTGTTATTGGTTTCACAAAAGCGCTTTAATTAGACATGCTATTTCAGCTGAAAGAGCGGGAGCTGACGCTATTACTTTGATTGGAATGGAAGCTTCAGGTTTTAAAAACCCTTATCAACACACAACTTTAGTAAATATAACCATGGCAAAACGGTTATTGAAAAGTCCCATCATTGCCGCAGGTGGAATTGGAGACGCGCGTGGTTTTTTAGGGGCACTTGCAATGGGAGCAGAGGGTGTTTGCCTTGGTTCAGCAATTCTTACGACAGCTGAAAGTTCCGTACCCAAAGAGATGAAAAAGAAATGGTTAGAAATGGATTTACTTTCCGAAGATTATCATAAAAAACTGTATCATCGAGATTTAAAAGCAACTAGAGTATTATCAACAGCTATAGCGTATCAAAAAGAAAACGTTTCCCTAAGCGATTTCATCGAAAATATTATGGAAGAGGCAGGAGAGATTTTAAAATCGTGGGGATTTAAAGAAAATCAGTTAAATATTTCATCTAGTTAATTATTAAATATCTACTAAAAAGAAATTAGATAAAATTAAAATAAAGAAAAAAATTAAAGCTCTATTGGTTCGAATTCTTTTAAGTTCTTAACTTTTTTAACTTTGGGATTCTTAATTAAATATCCTTTTATCATTACCATAGATACTTGCCCTAAGTGTTCGATATTCTCTAGAGGATTTCCTGGAACGACTTGAATATCTGCTGACTTTCCAACTTCAATACTCCCGGTTATTTCACCAATACCAATATTATCAGCATTGCCTTTAGTAGCGAAATGAAGAGCTTCTTGTGCGGTCATATCTGTGTATTTCAAGAAATTCTTTAATTCTTTCCAAACATTATAATGCGTGGAGTAAGGGACTGCCGCATCGGTACCAACCGTCAGTATTATTCCTTCTTTGTACGCCTTCTGTAATCCATTGATCATTCCTACTTCAATCAAAATTGCATTTTCTTTTTTTACATCCGTTATTTTCGTCTCTTCTTTAGAAATTACTGCCATACCCATGCCTGCAGAAATAGTGGAAGTCAAAGTAGTAAATCCTCGAAGTGATTTAGGATTATTTTTAAATAATAATACTAAATCATCAGTTATTTTAGCACCATGTTCAATGCTATCAACACCTCCCAAGAGTGCTTCCTTAATACCGTGAGTCGATTCGCAATGAGTGGCAACTAATATTCCCCCACGATGAGCCTCAAAACACGCAGTCTCGATCTCTTCTATGGTCATTTGAGGTCGTCCAGCTTCGCCGACTTTTCGCGAACTCATAACGCCTCCAGTCGATAGGATTTTTATAAAATCTACTTCCTTTCTTAGATTTTTTCTTATCGCTTTTTTTACTTCTGTTGGAGAATCCGCAGCATACGACATCATTCCACCGTGACCACCAGTTATACAGATACCCATTCCAGCACAAACTAATCTAGGTCCGATTAACTTTCCTCTTTTAATTTGGTCCCTAAGTTTGAGATCTAAGTAGAAAGGATCGCCCATAGTTCTCAAAGTCGTCACGCCCGCATTTAAAGCATTGCTAGCATTATTTTTCATCATATTACTAAGCATTTTTTTGCCTAAGGGCGTTTTAAGTAATTTGGTTAATTTTTCCAGTGTTTTATCGCTTAAATTCACAAATTTCATTGGTTTTCCGCTGCCCGTTAAATGACAATGAGCGTTAATCAAACCTGGTAGAACATATTCTCCTTTTAAGTCTATTTTTTTGTAATTTTCTGGAATTTTGATATCTTCTTCTTTTCCTACTCCGACAATTAAACCGGGCGTTTCCCCATCTTCCACAATATTTTTAATTAATATTACTCCTTTATTAATAACCGAACTCTTAAGATTACCGTCAATTATATTACAATTAATAAGTGCTAAATTTGCTTTAGGTTCTTTTTTTCTATATTTTAATCTTTTTATCCAGCCTATTGTGAAAAGTGCTAAAATAATATCAATAACACTTCCAATAATAGCCATTGTCCAGTACCACACTACCGGCATCCAACTAGAATCCAAACGAGCAAGACTCAATGTTAAGTTGTACATCCCAACACCGTAAATTCCAAGAACATCTAAAATCCCTAATGGAATTCCTATAAAAGGTATAACCCACGGGAAAATATTAAGTAATCCAACAATCGTATGTGCAAGAGCTCCTAACATTCCTTCCAATGTGCCGTATGTCATCCACGCAAATAAAGAAATTAGAATTGTTAAAAAGAGTAGAAATACTATACAATTGTTTAAAAAACTAGACGATCCTTCATTCTCGTTCATAATTTATTGCCAATTTTTATTGCTTTTAAAATGTAATGATTTAATTTTTAATAGATTAAAATTGTTCGTTTAACATAATATAAAAATAATTTTAAATATTATCAAGAAGATCTCTATAAATTAGAGATAGATAATCTTATTACAAATTATTTAAAAAAGTAAAATATCATGTCAAATGAATCAATAGTATATTGGGCACATCCCAATGAAATAGCGGCTTTACATAATTCTTCAAAGAATATGATAACAAACAAATTAGTAAAAACTCGACTTATTTTGGATAAAATTTTAGATAATATTAAATCGGGTGATAAAGTTGCGATTAAAGTCCACGTAGGGGAGGCTCTGAACACCCATTATTTACGGCACGATTATGTACATGAAGTAGTCAAAGCCGTTAAATTTTTAGGAGCAATTCCAACCTTAATTGAAACTCAAGGGGGTGGGAATCATCTTGAAAAGATTGAAATTCACGATGATTACTCGATTTGTATAGGTCATAGAAAAAATGCTTCAGAGCACCAAGCAATTGCTAAATTACATGGTTATGATGAAACCATAGTTGGTGCACCACTCAAATTTATTGATGGGGAACAAGGAATCGAAAGAAAAATTATAGAAATTAACGGAATAACATTAAAAAGCGTTTCAGTAGCGAAAGATCTGTATAATTATGATAAGCTTCTAGTTATTTCTCATTTTAAAGGACATCCTCAAGCAGGATTTGGAGGCGCACTAAAACAACTTGGAATTGGATGTGTAACAAAACATAATAAGCATTTAGCCCACGCGGATGAGATGTTAAAAATAAATGAAAGAAAATGCGACATTTCTCAATGTAAGCAAGAATGCATTAGTTCCTGTCCAGTAAAAGCAATCAAAATCGAAGATGAGAAGGCTGTAATAGATGCTGAGCTTTGTTACGGGTGTTTTATTTGTTTTCTGAGTTGTCCAATTAAAAGAGCAATTAAGAAACCCAAAAGGAATGAAATTAATGAATTTACAGATCGATTCATCGACAGTGCTACAGCAGTTATCAATTCTTTTGGTGCTGAAAATATCCGTTATATTAATTTTGCGTTGGATATCCCTCTCATGTGTGATTGTGTACCTAATCCCGGAATGGCAGTCGTTCCGGATCTAGGTATTTTTGGCTCTTCAGACCCTGTTGCTATAGATAAGGCTTGTTTTGATGCAGAAACTAACGCTCCAGGACTTCCAATTTTGAAACAAGATGGTCTATGGACAAAACCATTAGAACAAGGGGTTGAGAAATTTAAGGCTATGCTCGGGATGCTAAATCCAATTAGGCAATTTGAAGCATCTCTTCAAAATAAAATTGGTTCTACGATTTACAAATTAATTCAGATTTGATTTAATAAAATTAAATGAATTAATGTTGTATTAGGTATCCTAAATAGGAGTTATAATTTAATTAAAATTTGATTTGAAAAAACTTTTTAGTAACGTAGCAGTAGATTATTATTATTAGAATAATTTGAATATTATAGCTACAAAATTATTTGAATGTGTACTCGTAGAGGTTAAAAATAATGAGTATTGAAAATGATATACCTGAAAAAATATTTAGAGATTATAACTTAGAAAACATTTCTTTGAAAATAGCTTTAATTGCTATTACAGCAGCATTATATATTGCTTTAGGTTATGTATTTCAAGCGATTAGTTTTTTAGGTTTGCAATTTAGAATTGCAGAATTAATTGTTGGAATATGTATTATTTTCCCATTTGAAGGTTTAGTTGGCAATATCATTGGTGTTTTTTTTGTTAATTTATCTTCACCATTAGGTCCAATTGATCTTATTAGCTGTATTGTAAATATTCCTGCACTTTATTGTATAATATATTTCAAGGATAAAGGAGTTTTAAAATTTTTAGGAGGAATTTTGTATGCTCTTATTATTTCCCTTTATGTTGCATTTGTTTTGAATTTTGTTCTATCTTTACCGATAATGCTTATGTTTATCCAAGTTCTAATTCCTGAAGTTATTTTAACTACAATTGGGATTATATTATTTGAAAATATTAAAAGGGCATTAAATATAAATGATAAAATAAATAGAAAAAAAAAAGTTAGTTCTTAAATTAAATTTCTCCAGCACTTATGGATACGACACATACTATTATTACAAAAAAAAAATACATAAATGAAAAAGAGTTAGAAGAATTAATACAGAAAATTATTAGATAATTTTCCTTTTCATAGCGATCAATAAAGCTGTAAATTTAAATCTTATATTAGAGTGTGCTAATCATTAATCAGCAAACATTAAATGATTTAGTGAGATTATTATCCAAATTTGTTGAGAGAAAACCGGGTACTCTTTCTGGGAGTTACCGTAGAAATCCTCAGATTGTTCATTATTATTACGAAATTGTTCGATATTGGAATAAAATAAATTATATTTTAAAGCGAAAGCTTAATTCTACAAATAAACATCTCGTTTCTGGTAGTTCTGATATTGCTAAGTATTTAATTGCTATCTATCGAATTGTATGGGAAAAGGAAAATACTTTAAAAATTGTAAAAGAGCTCAATCTAACCAAACAACAATCAAAACTTTTTAATAAAATTGAATTCTTTTCGTGGAAGCAAGCCTTAAAAGGAAAAAACGAGATCGAAAGATTAAGTTTGGAACTAGCAATTCCGTCTTTTTTAATTAATAAGCTATTACCTATAATAGGTAATAAATCTATAAAAGAAAATTTCGAACCTTTGAAAAATGTAGAAGGTAGCGAGACATTTACATTTAGAACTAACGATTTATGGAGTGAGAAACCAAATCAAAATTCAACAGATCTTATTTTAAAAGATTTAGAAGAACAACATATTAGCATTAAACAAGATATCCATTTTTCAAGATTGTTCCATACTAATTTAAAAGAAAAAAAGAAAATCATATTAAGTAAATCGTATAAAGCTGGTAAACTCGTTATACAAGACAAGGCATCTTTTGCGGTCGTACATTTATTACAGCCTCATCCTAACGAACTAGTGTGCGATATGTGCGCGGCGCCTGGGATCAAAACAAGTATCATTGCCCAATTATCTCAAAATCAAGCAAGAATTATAGCTAGCGATTTTAGCACTTCCCGGTTGAATGAAATGAGACGAATTTCAAGAAATCTTAATGTCTTAAATTCTCATTTGATAAATTCAGACAGTATTAAATTACCGGTTAGATTTACTAACACTTTCGATAAAGTTTTGTTAGACGCACCTTGCACTGGAAGCGGTACGTTTTCTACCAACCCTGAACTTAAATGGCGGCAGAATGAAGGATTTCTACTTCAAAATATCGTGCTCCAAGAGAAATTGCTTAAAAGTGCTCTTAAATTGTTAAAACCTTCCGGCATTCTCGTCTATTCTACTTGTAGTCTTTACCCTGAGGAAGGCGAATTGCAAGTTTTAAAGATATTAGACGAAGTTAAACCCATCAAACTTCCAAATTGGTTTTCTCCTAGCTATAAAGTTAAAAATCAACAAATTTCCGGTACTGGAAGATTATTTCCCGCAATACATCAAACTAAAGGCTTTTTTATAGGAAAATTCAAAAAAAAGTAATTATAATAATACTTGAGCAACTTTTTTCAAAGGTGGATTTAAGACGACTAGGTCAAAATTTTGGACTGTAGGGCAAATTGACGCTACAGGAGTAAGGGGCCCTCATGAAAAGGAATTTGAAGATATAAGCAACGCAAATTATTCACTTTTTACGGATATTGATTCGATTAAGCTCAAGAAGATAATAACAGAAGACATTGGAGGAAAAATAGAAAATATCGGATTTGACGAAGATTGGACCATTACCTTAGAAATGTTTCCCGAAGTGAATATTCATTTAGCCTATTCTGATTTTGGAGATGAATTTGGGGACGGTATTACGGCCGAATTTAAGTGTTATTTTTCGGGAGAGCGAGTAACCTTAGTACCCGGTGAAGATAGCATAACTTACGTTGATATTATTTTTAATTTTATGGAAAGAATGATAAAAAATAAAGAACCATTTGAAAAATCTTACGAGAAAAAAACTGAACTCATGCAAAAGGTATTAATCCAACGAAAAGAGCCCTTCAATTTATTAAAAGACGAGGATCAAAAAGACTTAGCGTCTTTTTTAGGAGCCGAAGTCTGGAGAATGGGTAACGAATGGCGAATCAAAAAAGAAGTTTTTCCAGAAATTTTTATAGAATTGGTTTATGATAATCGAGAGGGTTTAGATATTTTATATTCAGGGAAAACACTTCTTAAAAAAATCGGAAGTTATCACATGGAATTAGTAGGAATTTTCTTAATTAATCATGTGCTACGATTTATTACACTCAATAATCTCGAAAAACAGTTACCTGATATTTGTTATATCATGTTTTCAAGATATTATACTAAACAAAAAAATTGGACTCATAGAAGAACTTAAAATATAAAAAAAATATTAGATAGTTGTCCATAATATAGTTCTACCTTGCTTACGAGTACGTTTTATTTTTAAAGAGCTTTCTAAATCTGACATCACTTTCCAGATTTCGCTAAATTAGCGACTGAACTTTTCAAATTCTTAATGATTTTAATTGAAATTAAAAATATGTATATTTAAATTATAAATCAATTAGGATATTTGTTTTTTAAAGTTTAATAGTATTTTACACTTTGTTAAGTACCAAAATAGAAACCCCATGTTTAAGTGTGAGATAACCTTTTCGGTTTAATCGAAAAATAACCACTCTCTTAAGTTAAAAAAGTATGGATGAAATATGTAATATATTGAGCAATTTTCTTATGAAAAAAGCAGCAATAGTTAGAATTTAGGGAAATGTGTCAAAATTTAATTCTAAAACATTGATATAGGAGAAGTATTATATAAAATGTTTTAGGATAGTTTTGTGGTATGAATATATTTAAATTAAATCGAGGTGTGTAATAAGAATAACTGAAATGCCATTAAAGGGATATAATTACTTACGAAGAAATACTCAAACTGCGAATGCAAGCGGACTAATATACATTAAACTCTTAGAACACTCTAAGTTTGTAATTGAAAATTATATTAAATCATCTAATAAGTTATTGGCTGAACTTGAGGCCAAACATGAAATACAAAAAACGCAAAGAGGAAGGCAACTATTTTTTGGAAAAGGATATATTATGAAGGGTGAAGCTGGTTTTGAGATGGCTAAAGCAAAGAGAGGGAAACTCCTCTATAGGGCAGTAGTTTATAAGTTAAAATGCAATATATTAGATTTTAAAGACATGTTATATATCGGCTGGGCTAAAGATGAAGATAGAAGGCTTATGATTCATGTAGAAGACTCCATTAACCCCTACGGCCAAGGGTGTAAATTTAAGACTTTAGTTCCCCTACATCAAGCAATTAGGGCAACAATGCAATGGAATTTTGATTTAATACAAGATGAGATAGAATTAACACATCCCGATTTAATACAAAATGATGCTATTCAAAGTATAGAAGATTTATACAACTGGTTAATTAATCAAAAAGGTCAATGGGTCTACTATAAGATGCTCAGTATGATAGTTGAATGCATAATTAAAGAGAATTTTGATTTCGATGTCATAGAACTGCATAAAGAAGTTGAGACTGCTTTAGACAGAGAGAAGTATTATACATTAAATTTTATCAATTACATTGACGGTAATAAGGTTATTGGTACAATTAACCCTAACGGTCTTAATGACCGTGTGGGTGGTAGTGGGGGTGAAGTTTTCATTAGATTACCATTATTGGATATTGCCGCTATGTTATCTCTGGGATTAAAAATACCAAAAATTACAGAAATCATAGTCCAAGAATATAATAAAAAAGTATCTACTTGGACAGTTCGCAATCGAATTAGAGAAATATGGAAGACAATAGATGATGCGCGAAGATTGTTTTTAAAACCAGTTATTGATAAATTTATAGAAGATGATTCTAATTTTGAATATACAGACATTCTTAAAGTTATTCAGTTAAACGATAAAACATTAAGAAATTATCTCAAGACATGGCATGATGGTAAATCATTCAGAAATTTAAAACGATTTCTAAGAACTTATACATCAACAGAAATAAGAGGTAGATCACTAAATCAATGGAAAACTTGGGCAATGGAGGGGGCTAAACAAGAAGATATAGCTAATGAGATAGGAGTCAGTACTAAGACTATAGAAAGAACTTATAAGGAGATTTCCCATCTTTTAATTGGAAAACATAGTTTCAATTTCAGACAAACTCAAAGAATCCTTAGACAAATAAATGCTGTAAAATTATTAAAGCAAGGTTGGCATCCTAAAAAAATATTTAGAGACGCATTCAAGTTTCATTCACTTGATAATTATAGGAGAGATTTAGAAGTAGTGTTTAATAACAAGATGTCTTATAATCATATCATAAAATTACATTACAATGTTCCTAAAGATTATCTTGGAGATTAAGAAATATATATTAAAAAATAAGTGTTTTATTCTTAGGTAGAAATTTTGTCTTTGATTAAAAAAAATATGAATATGTTTGCTCAATTAATTTAATAATTACTTGTCCAATATATCGCTCTTCCTTTTTTACGTGTGCGTTTAACTTTTTTAGAATTCTCTAAATTGGAGACAATTTTCCAAATCTGTGAATTGCTTAATTGGAAATATCTTCTTAATTCCGGGGTTGACATTTCCGTACCATTTAATAAATTTACAATTAACCTTTTAATTTCCTCAATTGTATCCTCGCTAGATTCAACCGGTGTATCGTTTTCATCTTCTAAAAGATCCATTTCATGGACAATCCTTGTAGCAATTTTGTTTAATTGATTAATATTCCTATCTATTCCTTGGGGTTTCATGAATAAACAACACAACTCAAGATCTTTTGGAAAAGCAACAATGTAAAAGTTATCGTATAAAATAGCCCGTGGCTTTTTCCCTGCATTGCCTCCTCGGAATGCTAAATAAAAGTTCATAGCAAATTCATCTAACTTCATCAAACTTGAGGGGGGACCATATTCCTTCTTCCACTTTATGACAGGTCCATCTATTAGGTCGAAGCCTATTAAAGCCGCACCAAAAAGCTCTTTTTCATTAAAGTTCAATTTCTTTAAACCTCCTCCTTACTGTGATTTGTTTCAATTCTTTTCTAATAATATCCATTAATTTAATTCTTTCCTTAGGATTAATAGCCGTAAGTCCATACGTCTTAACTCGAAGAATATCTTTTACGCGATTAGGGCTCATACGACCATCGTTCTTTTGCAAATCTTGTTTGTTTGCTATTGCTATAATTGGGCATTCTTTACCGACAAAATGCGTAGCGTAATTAATTAATTCTCGTGAATTTAAAACATTACGAGGAGTTGAATCAGTTACGATAAAGATTACATCAGAGCCTAAGAGAAAATCTTTTGAACAACCCTTTAAGTAATTTTTTTGCCCTCCTAAATCCCAAATGCGGAGATAATAATCGTCTAATTTGACCGTTTTTAAATCAAACCCATGGGTAGGCAAGTATAAACGATCAATCGTATCTTTTGATAGAAGCTTTAACATAGTTGTTTTGCCGACTGCAGGCGAACCTATGAATGTTACCTTCATCAATTTGTTTATTTCTGAACTCAACATTTCTTAAATCATACGAAAAGAATATATTTAATAAAAAAAAGAGCAAATAACATCTATATATCTCTGTAATATATAGATCATATGCTATAGGAAGTTATAAATCCAAAAATTTAGAGCTAAAAAATTACTCCAAAATTATAATTATAAAAGAACAAGAGGAGGATTATTGAAAAGAGAGTTGGGATAATTAGACTATACGTAAAAAGCCCTTGTGATACTTTTATAGATTTCATTAAGGTATTCATAATCGTTTGAAAATATCTAGGATTACCCCAAATTTTAATATCCTTAACTACAGAATCGTAATAAAAAAACTCGACCTCTTCTAAATCTTTTTCAGCTTTAATGATTAAGGAATCAAGTTTTTCTAAAATCTTTTCTAATGTAATTTTATCTCCGATTGGTGAATAACCTCTTCGAGTAAATTGTCTAGCAACTGTATGGGAATCCGAAGTTGTTATTTCCCCTCTCTCTATTCCTCTATTTTGTAGCATATTTAAAATATAAGAACGAATATCAACATAGGCATTGTTCGCGTCAAAGTGGATTAATGCCGTCTTTTGATCAGTAATTGTGTCTTTAAAAAGGTGAACTACTAACCCGCCTGTTCCAATTCCATCCTTTTCAGAAAAATCTTCCATCGAATCTTTTGCTACACCATATTGTACAATTAATTTGTTAGTTTCATCTTTTCCGTTATTTTTTTTAGAGGTTAAAAATTTCTCTGTTACTGAAATGAGATCTTTCGCCTCTAAAGAATGATTTTCTATTAACACTTCGTCTCCAATTATAGAATTATGCGAATCAATAATAATTATCTCGCGGTAACCTTTTGATATTGCTATTTTTCTAATTTTATCACCAATTTGAGCTTGTATATCATCAGAAGGTAGAGGATGTCTCGTTAAAAAAACAATAGCTATATTGTCTAGATCAAAGCCGATTAATTTAGCAGAATTCGACATTTTTCTTGAGACTTTTTTTATTTCTTGAATCCACTCGTTTTGTGAACTTTCTTCGATATATTTTACATCTCTTTTTATATGCTTTAAAACTTTTTCGAGTTCACTATGAGAGGTCAAATTTTGCGTGTGATCGTTGGTTGTATGATAAACTGTTGTCCCTGGAACGTATTTAAAAGTCTCGTAAATGCAAGCAGGTAAATCAGAAGAACCACATGTTTTAAATGGGCCAAAATGAATATGAGGGATAATATATAATCCCTTTAACTCTTTAGATTTTTTACCCCGAATTGCTAAATATTGAATCTTTACATCAGAAAGAATGCCAATTTTATCAAAGAAACCTTCTAACATATCGTCGTTGCCTTCTGTCATCATAGAAAGCACAAAAGCTCTAATAAATGGATAACCGCCCATACCTGTCGCTTGTCTATATACATTACTTACTTGAGACATATTCCTTGCGTAGGGAATTGCGAAGAAAATTGCACATACTGTAAAAAACAAGATAGCTCTAATGAAAAAAAACAGCGTGAGTTGAGATGCGAATAAGGAAAAAAAAATTATGGCGACGACGGGTTGAATAAATGCCAGAATAAGATTTCCATATTTTCCAACGGTTGTAAATGAAAAGTGTAAGACAAAAGAAATAATATAGGCTAGAATTGTCCCTAGTATAAAAAATACCTCTTGAAATGTAACATTTCTAAGAAAAATTGAAATTGTTTGACCAATTATTAAAGAAAGTCCAATTATACCCGTTATAATAGCATTCAATTGAATCCCCCATCCTTTGGGAGGTGGTGCTAAAATAGGAGCTCGCTTTGAATAATAGAAAATTGATAACACAATCCCTGCTCCCATTGTTATAAAGAATGTGATTATTACGTTAGAGAGATAAAAGAGATTCCAAATACTTGTATAAAGCGAATTTAAAATAAATGATAGTAATCCAAGTATGGTAGGTAAACTAAAAAATATTATGTACGCTGATTTTTTCGATGAAAAATAATCTAAATATGAAATAATTCCGGGGATATTGCGGGTTGGATGTTGTTGTGTGTACATTGATTTTAATTGTACCTTCTGGTAATTAAATGAATTATTATCATCAATATTGTAGATTCTTTTTTTTATTAAATTTATTACTATTCCTACATGTAATTAAATGAATTATCTTTATTATTAACTTTTTTAAGAAATTATAAATAATTAAAAAAATATTAAAAGTTATGCCAGAGAGTTATCCAAGGATGGAAAGATATTCAAATAAACGGTTTAGTGAAGTACTATCTGAAGGGTTTAGATTTTTCGGCAAAAACTATTTAACTTTAATTGTACCACTTAGTTTGTTTCTGCTAATCTCGGTAATAATAAAGAATGTATTAGTAGCCGATATTTTTTGGCAATCACTACAAATGTCAGCCAACATTGATTTTATTCTTGCTAAAGATCCTATTACTATAACAAACGAGGATCTTAATCTTATGATGGAATTTTTAGCTCTAAGTTTATATAGCGGGTTCATTAGCGGTTTAATCGTATCTATTTTTAACGTATTATCTATGTGCTTGGTTAGTAATTACCTCTATAACAAATTTATTGGGAACGAGACAAATTTTTTCTCCGAATTTAAAAAAGCAATAAATGGAAAATTAATATTTATAATTCTTTTATTAGGAGTTGGAATTTCTATAGGTTCTATTCTTCTCTATATTCCGAGTCTGATCATATTCGGGTTTTATGCTTTTTATGTTTTCACATATAATTCTGATGATTCCAATCAGCCAACTAAAGATGCTCGAGATATAGCAAGAAATTCTTTTTGGAAAATAATTGGCGTTTTTATTGTCAGTAATCTAATTATATCGGTCATTGATTTCTTTTTTCAATTATTCATTGGCGATCTCTTTTTTCAATTCTACAATTCTTCTTGGTATAATCCTTCCACAAGAAACATTGGTATGATAATTTTATACGATTTAAGATATTACATCGTTGAATTGATTTTTACTCCGTT
>DAOUUT010000300.1 GCA_030668025.1 Promethearchaeota archaeon | reverse complement strand
CGTACTTTTTTAGATAAAGCAGATTTACGGTTTACCATTCCTTATAAGCGTGAATTTGCAGGATCTCTCCCGCTTAATTCAGCAGCAATTATAATTGGATTTGAAATTCTTAGACAACTAAATTATTCTCACAAGGAAGTCGTCTAATCATTTTCCCGAATTTCAATCATTTGCAATATCCAATTTCTTAACTCTGATATATTTTTATCTAACCAAAATGCTTTTCTTCTTCTGCATCACTATCAATAGCATCTTTTTCCACATCGCGACCAAGCCATTTTTCGCTTAATTCTTCCTTGTAATATTCGTGTTGGATAATTAAATTCATTATTTCTGTTGTTCCAGTCCAAATTTCTCCAATACGAGCATCTCTTAAAAGGCGTTCTATTGGATACACGGTTGTATAACCAATCCCTCCCATTATCTGCATTGATTTGTTAATAACTTTCCAGCATGCTTTAGTTGAAAATTTTTTGGATTCAGAAACTAATCTTCTTTGAAGAGCGGGTGGCGCCCCTGCATCTATAGATTTCGCAGTATTAAACACAATTGCTCTCGTTGCATCTAAATAAGTAATGCAATCCGCTACCATGAAGTTAACAGCTTGAAAATTCTTTATAATCTGTCCAAATGCTTTTCTTTTGGTGGTATATTTGGTTGCTATTTGAAAACAAGCGCGTGCCAATCCTATAAAACCAGAAGCTGTAGTTAATCGTTCTGGAACCATCATGTGGTAAAATATTTTACCCCCATCTCCTTCTCCCAGAATCAAATTCTCCTTAGGGACTTCTACGTCTTTAAAAACTAACCTACCTGCTCCACCGCCTCTAGTACCTAACAAACCGTAAATATATGCTGCGTCTACTGCATCGCTTTTATCAACAATAAATAAGCTTAAAGAATCGCGAGCAGCGGCTTTAGGATTCGTTTTAGCGTAAACCAAAAAGAAATCAGCACCTTCAGCGCCAACAACGAATCGTTTTTCTCCATTTAATATATAGTGATCTCCTTCTTTTACAGCAGTAGATGTGGCTCCAAAAAAATCCGAACCTCCTCTAGGTTCAGTTAGCGCTTCAGCAGTAAATTTCTTACCCTCACACATAGGTTTTAAATAATTTAATTTTTGATCTTCTGTGCCAAATTTATTAAGCGCTTCCCCACATATACTCGGTAATGAAAACAAACAAGCTAGGGAACTTCCTAGTACACCAACCTCTTCTTGAGCAATAATTTCACTTTCCCAATTTAATCCACGGCCCCCATAATTCTTTGGAAACCTTATTCCAATCAAGTTTTGTTTTGCTAATGCTTCCATCCACTCACTTGGATATTGAATCTCGTCTTTATCCATTTGTTTTAATAATGAAGGTGGTACAGCGTTTTTAACGAACTCTCGAACTTCTTCTCTAAATTTTTTATTTTCTTCGTTTAATAAATAATCATACATTTTCGATTCTCCTTAGATGATTTATACTACAATTAAGTAATGATAGGTCTAATAAAAACAATAGATAAATCTAACTTTAATAGTTTACAATTATTTAAATTGATAATTAGATATTGAATTTTTAAAGAAAAGAGAATGTTATTATATAATTTATTATTGAACTCGTAAATTAGTGATCTAATTATGCTTACAAAGATTAAAAATGGTTATAAAGAATATCCTAATGCGTTTAAAGTGTTGGTCCTCGCCACTTTCATTGATAGGTTTGGAAGTTTTTTGTTATTTCCTTTTTTTGCATTGTATATAACCGCACGTTTTAATGTAGGAATGACCCAGGTAGGATTTCTATTTGCGATATTTTCGGCAGGAAATATAATCGGTGGTATAATCGGAGGTGCGTTAGCAGATAAATATGGGCGTCGTGCTATGGTACTGGTTGGTTTGATTTCTAGCGGTGTAAGCAGCATCTTCATGGGATTAGTCGATGATTTGAATACTTTTTACATCCTCGCTGCGTTTATGGGTTTAATGGGAAATTTTGGAGGTCCTGCGAGACAAGCAATGGTAGCAGATTTGCTTCCCAAAGAGAAACAAGCAGAGGGTTTTGGAATTCTACGGGTGGCTGTTAATCTTTCAGCAGCGGTCGGTCCTATCTTTGGTGGAATTATAGCGACTCAATCTTATCTGTTTTTATTTATTGCAGATGCTGTAAGTAGCTTAATTACAGCTATTATTGTATTTCTTGTCATTCCAGAAACGAAACCTGAAAAAAAAGTAGGTGAAGCAGAAGAAACAGTTGTGAAATCAGTGATAGGATACAAAGAAGTTTTAAAAGATTGGAGATATATGTTGTTTCTCTCTGTGTCTGCTATAACGGTGATTGTATATATGCAAATGAACGCCACATTATCGGTATTTTTGCGTGATGTCCATGGATTTCCTATTATGTATTTTGGTTTTTTGTTAAGTATGAATGCTGTGATGGTGGTAATATTTCAATTCTGGATAACCAAAAAGATGTCAAAATATTCTCCTATGAAAGTGATGGCTATAGGAACACTGTTTTATATGGTTGGATTTGGTATGTACGGTTTTGTTTCAGAGTCATACCTATTTTTTATCGCTATGGTAATTATTACTATAGGAGAAATGATTGAAATGCCTATTGGGCAAACTGCAGCTGCATCTTTTGCTCCTGAAGATAAGAGAGGACGGTATATGGCAATGTTTGGCTTCCATTGGGCGATTCCTAATTTATTTGCAATTTTACTCGCGGGATTAGTGATGGAACATATTGGACCAAATTGGGTGTGGTATTTCGCAGGGATTTTATCCCTCTTTGCGGCGATAGGATTCTGGCTCCTTCATGGAATTACAAAAGCTCGATTTTCAACAGAGAAGGAATTACCCGTTGAAGAAGTGCAGTAAATATGATTTTTAAATTAAATATTTATCTCTCACCGTTCTGGTTAAAATTGAATAATTGAAATTAATAACTTTTCTTAAAAAAAAAAAATAGAGCAAACCAAAAAGATTGTATATAAATTTGATACATAATTAGATAATAAAATGCAGTGGAAAAGGATTTTATTATTAGTCGCAAATTATAAAACGACTGGTTATGATTTTTACGATTCTGCTTTTCCTCCCTTGGCACTTGAATATATAGCAGCATACGTAGAGGATTTAGGAGAAGTAAAAATATTAGATTCAAAAGCAGCTAATTTAAATTTTTTTCAAGTAAAAAAAGAAATTGAAAAATTTAAGCCTGATTTAATTGGT
>DAOUUT010000261.1 GCA_030668025.1 Promethearchaeota archaeon | reverse complement strand
GCTACCAACCGCCCTGATATTTTAGACCCAGCCTTAATCCAACCTGGAAGAATTGATAGGATGTTACTAGTACCCCCGCCTGATGAAATAGGAAGAGTTGAAATATTAAAAATATTTACTAAAAATATGCCACTTGCGAACAATATAGATTTGGATGTCTTAAATAAAATATTAAATGGTTTCTCTGGTGCGGATATTGAGACATTATGTCGCGAGGCGGGTATGATTGCCCTTAGAGAAAATATAAGAGCAAGAAAAATTACGAAAGAGCACTTTAAGCAGGCAACGGAATTAATTAATCCTAGTATAACACCCGAAGTAATTAAATGGTATGAAAAGTTTGGAGAAAAATTTAAAAGTAGAATCATTGAACAATCTAAAGAAGATCGAATGGTTGCATAAAGTTAATTTGGGAAAAATCATTTTTGTTACAATATACTTTTTTTTTATTTGAAATTAATTAAAAGGTGATCAATAATCGAAACACAACGTTGGAATCAAAAGCCTGTAGTAAATTCTTTAATCGATATTCTGATTAAAAACAAAGGAGAAGTATTAAATAAACGATTGGAAGAACTACTTAAAAAAGAATTCCCTTACATTACCCCCTTGATATTAGAAGAATTATTGATGAAACTAGAAAGCCGTACTATTATTAATGTCTTCCGAGTTTCAAAAACCAAAAAGATGATTGTGCTTAACAAACAATCTCAAAAAATTAGAGAAGAAATTCTGGAAGGCTTATAATGATTGGAATTTTTTCCAATTTAAACACACTTGAGCTAAAGATATATTTTCAATTTGAGATATAATTTTTCTCTCTCTTATTTTTATAAATATTGGATAATTTACAGCATTCCCCATCAATAACATTTCACCTACTCCTAAACTTGAAATTATGTCAGCGTATTCTTTAGTTATAGCTTCTGAACTATCCATTAAATGCTTTAAATCGTATGGATTCTTAATATTTAGAATTAACTTTGAGTTAATTTGAGATAAAGCCGTTGTGCTTAACTTTTTTGGTCTTTGGCTTATCAAACATAAACACGCCATGAATTTCCTTCCCTCCCTGGCGATGGTTTCAATAATATATTTAGATAGTGCCTTAGAATGAGCAGCTTCAGGAGCAAATTGGTGAGCCTCTTCAATAATTAATAAAAAAGGGGGAACTTCATTCATTCTTCTTAGATAAAACAACTGATTACAAATATAATCAACTATAATTTGTTTTTTACGAATCGATATTTCGTTTTGAAGATTAAAAATGGTAATTTCTCCTTGATTTATGACTTTTTTTAAAATTGGGTTTTCTTGTGAACCAAAAATGGTTAAATGTTCTAATTCAGAAAGCCAGCCCACTAAAGCTTGCTTCGTACTTTTATTACCATCATCTTCTTTTTCAATTACATCTATAATGTTATTTAGATTATAATTATTCTTTAAATCTTTATTTTTTCTTAATTTTTTAATATATTTAGATAATTCTCTTATTTGCACATTAGATATTTGCTCTTGGTATTTTTTAAAAGAATACGCGCTCAATTTAGGTACAGAAATTTGAAAATATGAGGTGTCTATAACTTTAACTTTATTTTTTATCGTAGAGTTAGCATTTAGATATTGGTATTCTCCATGGACATCAATCATTATAATTGCAGGCGTTCCAAAAGCTTTATTTCTTGTTAATAATTCTTCAATAATAATAGAAGTAAGATAACTTTTACCACCTCCCGATATCGAAAGAATGGCAAGGTGTTTATTCAATAATCGATTCATGTCTATATAAGCATCTATATTTGATACTTTTAATTTTCCTAAATTCAAACCAAGCACTTTATCGAAGCCTATAAAATTATTGAGAATATCTTCTTCTACCAAATAAACTTCTTTACCGGGACTCGCAGGATACATCATCCTCGTTATTAATCTAATTTCTTCTTCGGTATCCCCTTTAAACTCTATAATCCCTAAATTCCTAACGATAGCAATAGCATATTCAAAATCTTCACTAGGAAATAGCCCTTTGAGAATATTGGGATTGTTTTCGCTGTTATAAGATTTGATCGTTAAGGCATCCGAGAAATATTCGTTTACTAAAACAATTTTCTCAATTATACCGATTAAATAACCCTCAATTGTTTTAGTGGACACAAACAATCCCTTTTTAACAATTATACTGTCATTTCGTTTGTTAATTACGAAAGGGTACTTAGAAACATCAGGTAATTGAAGATAATTAAAAACAATACCAATCTTAAAGGGCATTGATTTTAGATATGACGTTTAATTAATAAAAATAAGATAAGAGGGAGAATTTACTGATTTAAATAAATGTAAAAATAAAGAAAAAATTTTTAAATTTCATGAAGTTTAGTCTTTTTCTTCTTTTTCTAATGTACCCATAATTTTAAGTATCAAGACATACCCATTTTTCCAAAAGTAAATAAGAAAAAGTCCAGTAAACGAAATAAATAATAATAAAATGCCTATAAATAACACCCAATTCCCAATTGAAAAGGAACTCAATAGACCTGAAAGTGGTGAACCACTAGGTGAACCCAATAAAATTTCTTCAATAACAGCATATACTGCTCCAATAATAATTGCAATTATACTTAATAATAACCCACCAGCAACAATTTTTACATTCATTCTATTCTTATATTGTTCTTCGACCTCCCTTACCTTAAACGCAATTCTTAATATCCATTTCCGACCTTTTCTAAACAAGCCAAAAAAGAAAATCAGAAGAAAAAATAAACTTGCTAAGATAATCCCTATAATAGCTATTTGATAACCGAGATTAAGTGCTAAAAATGCTTCCATTTTACCAGTAGGTGTAATAAAATCTCCAAATGAATAAACAGCTCCTCCAATAATTACTAAACACGATCCAACAATTAAAACATAAAATACTGTAGCAATAATTCTTTGAGCCTTATTATATTCAACTTTAGATTTAGGTTCAATCATTGGACTAGATTGATATTCTTCCATTTTTTTCACTAATCTGTTTTATTTAAAAAATGTATAACAATCTAAATATATAAAATTGTTTATTGTTGTTTGATTGTAGAGAAGATAAATAAAAAAGTATCAGATTTAATCTGATTTTTTATTTTGAAGAGTATTAAAGTAAGTCTTGTAAAAATTTTTCTCGTTTAAAAGCTTGTATAAATCATTCGATAATTTGTAAATATCTTGATAAAACTCCTGTCGGTTCAAATCAGGATTCCATCTATTTCCTACTTTACAAACATTTTCGGCAGCTTTAGCGATATCTGAAAACAATCCCGCCCCTGTAGCGGCTAATATTGCCGCTCCCAATGATGTAGCCTCTTCAATAACATTTCTGACGCATGATACACCTAATACATCAGAAAAAATTTGATTCCAAAAATCTGAGCGAGAACCCCCTCCAGTTAGCCTTAATTCTTTTGTTTCAATCCCTAACTTTCCAAAAACTTCAATATTCTTTTTAACTTCAAATGCTACTCCTTCAAGAATCGCTCTAACGACATCTCTTCTTTTATGACCTAAAGATAAACCATAAATTATACCTCTGGCATATGGATTCCAATGTGGTGCTCCAGCACCAACTAAGTGGGGGATTGCTAATAGCCCATTTGCACCAATAGGTGACTTTTCAGCTTCTTCCGTTAGAATTACGTAAGGATCTTGATTTTGTTCTTCAGCTAATATGCATTCTTCTTTTCCGAGTTGGTCCCGAAACCACCTTAGAAAAGCCCCACTTGTAAAAATACTCGCTTCTTGGATCCAAGCCCCCGGGATTGCGTGACAACTACATAATACTCGCTTTTGGGGATCGAAATTGGGTTTTTCCAAATAAGCTAAAATGAAACTTCCAGTTCCAGTCGTTAATTTTATCCTCCCAGGAGAGACAACGCCCACTCCAAGGGCTGCTGCTTGTTGATCCCCGGCGCCTGTAATAACCAAGGTTTTTTTATCGAATAAAGTCTCTTCTGTAACGATCTCCCCTATATCAACTCCGCTTTCAACAGCATCTGGCATTTTATCTAAATCAATTTCTAACTCAGAGGCAATATCTTCTGAATATTTGAGTTTATTTATATCAAATAACATTGTTCTACTTAAATTACTAAAATCACTAACATATTTTCCTGTTAGCTTAAAAATTATGTAATCAGATACCAATAAAAATTTATGAGTCTTCTGGTAGATGTCTGGCTTCTTATCTTTGAACCAAAGAATCTTTGTAGCTGAAAAATACGGATCTATTGTTAAACCTGTAGTTCTATAAATTTTATCTATTCCTATTTTATTTTTTATAAAGTCTACTTGTGCAGTTGTCCGTCTATCTTGCCAGACTAATGCGTTATGTAATGGAGTTCCTCCCTTATCAACAGGTACGATAGTTTCACGTTGGTTTGTTACGGAAAGACTGACAATTTCTGATTTGTCGATTCCACTCTTTTTTATAGCTGCTTCGATAGTTTTTTTAATTGACTCCCACCATATGTTTGCATCTTGCTCCACATATGAAGGTACGGGATAAAAGCTCTCCCACTCTTGATAATCGCTTGCGATTATGGTTCCAGCTAAATCAAAAATAAATGTCCTACATCCCGTAGTCCCTAGGTCTAAAGCTGCGACAAACATATTTAAAAAATTCTCCTTTTATATTTAGGTTTAATAATATGTTATAGATCACATCATGTAATAAAAATCATTATTAAAGGATTTAATAAAAAAATAGGGGTAATTTTATAAATGAATGAAGAATTATAAAGTCTTTCAACGCCATTCGCTTGTAAAATCTTTCTACCCGCTTTTTTTTATCTTTCACCTAATTAACGCAAAGAATTAATTTGAATACTTAAGAATTTTATCGGTCTTGA
Organism: Promethearchaeota archaeon; assembly: GCA_030668025.1. The sequence continues at coordinate 92 of DAOUUT010000261.1, read as the reverse complement.
ATTAATCACAATTGACTGCTATGATTTGAGTTAGATCGTTCCAATCTTCATCCAAAAGATATTTAAGTCAAGTCACATTAATATTCCACATG
>DAOUUT010000245.1 GCA_030668025.1 Promethearchaeota archaeon | reverse complement strand
TTTAAATCTGTGGTTTTCTCATCAGTTAAATTTTTAACTTTGATGTTAAAATCTCCTATTGAACCCTTAACATCTACGACTTCGGAATTTAAGTAAGCCGTGAAAGTTTTTAATCCGCTAAATTCTTTAAGTTTCTCTTCTAAAAACTGTTTTGAGTCAATTCTATCGAAATTAATCTTGTAAATAAGGTTTAATTGCCCACCTAATTTTTCTTCTTTCTCAATAAGGTGTACTTTGAAGCCTTTTTTGGCAATTTCCAGGGCAGCAGACATTCCAGCGATACCTCCACCGATTATTAACGCTTCTGGGACAACACTCCCTTTTATTCTAATTTCTGATTTTTGAAATCGTGCACGTGCTACGCCCATTCTTATTAGATCTTTTGCTTTATCCGTCGCCTTTTCATATTCCTTCATATGAACCCAAGAATCTAATTCCCGAATACTTACGAAATTAAATAAATATTCGTTTAGTCCTGCCTCTCGAATAGTTTTTTGAAATAATGGTTCGTGAGTTCTAGGTGTGCATGCAGCAACAATAACCCGGTTTAAATCTAATTCCACAATCTTTTCCTTAATAATATCTTGTGTGAGACTTGAACAACTATATTTATTATCCATCGAGAAAACTACATTTGGAAGTGTTTTGGAATACTCAACAAGCGCCGGAACATCCATATATCCCCCTATATTTACTCCACACATACAAACAAATACTCCTATTCTTGGTTCGTCTCTGGGATTTACTACTTTTAAGGGAGGTAAAGTAACCTCTAATTCTTCAGGACTTAAAGGAACAGCATGCAAAGCGCCCAACGCCGCCGCCCCTCCAGCTTTTGCTACCGAATTAGCTATATCGTCAGGAGATTGACAAGAACCGCTTACATAAATCCCATCCCGAGTAGATCGTAGATCTTCGGTTGAATTTTTTGTTTTAAAAAACCCTAATTCGTTTGTTTCAATCCCCAACATTTCGGCAAGCTTTTCGGTTCCCTTACTTGGGATCACTGCGTTTGCCAATACAACTAAATCAAATTCACTAGTTTCAACGTCTCCCGTATCTAGGTTTGCATGTTTTACAAAAAGGTTATGATTTTCGGGATTTTCTCGAATATCACCGGGAATGCCACGATAATAAATTAATTTGTATTCGTCTTTTGCTCTTTCAATGAATTCTTCTTGATTTTTTCCGATTACACGAGTATCATTGAAAAATATCGTTACATTTGTGTCTGGAGCGTGTTCTCGAGTGACAACCCCTTCTTTGGCCATATACATGCAACAGAATTTTGAACAATACGCACATAAATCCTCATTTCGAGAACCAACGCACCCAATAAAACCAATTTCGTGGGCATGTTTTTTATCCGAAGGTCTAAGCAATTGTCCTTCAGTAGGACCAGATGCACTCAACAAACGTTCATATTGCATTGCTGTAATAACATTGGGATACTCTCCGTAATGATATCTAACTATCGGTGTTGGATCTAATAGGTCTATTCCTGTAGCAACTATTATTGATGCAACATCATACTCAACTACTTCGTCTTTCATATCCCAAGTAATAGCCTCAGCTTCACACTCTTTTTCACACAATTGGCACGCATCTTTTGTTAGATATAGGCATTTTTCGGCATCAATAACTGCCTTTCTTGGTACGGCTTGTGGAAAAGGGATATATATTGCTGTGCGGTTTCCCATTAATTCTTCGAACTCGCTCGGAATCTTTTTCATGGGACACTTTTCCATACAAGAGCCGCAACCTGTACATTTATCCCAATCAACATATCGCGCTTTTTTAACGATCTTTACTTTAAAATTACCAGCTTCGCCAGATACTTCTTGAACTTCCGAATACATGAGAAGCTCTACGTTAGGGTGTCTAGCTACTTCCACCATTTTTGGTGCTAGAATACAAATCGAACAATCTAAGGTTGGAAATGTTTTATCAAGTTGAGCCATACGCCCACCGACCGAGGATGTTTTTTCGACTAGAATTACTTTATAACCTTGTTCACCCAAAGTAAGGCTGGCTTCAATTCCCGAAATTCCAGCTCCTATTACCATTATATTACTATTTGGCATAATTATTTCTTCAGTTTTTGTTTTTTTTTATAATATTTTTTATTAATTTTCGTTGCTTATCTTAAATTAATTGTCCTTTTTGAAAATAATTGTTTATATGAATAACTTATATTTTCATAATTTACTTAATAGGTTAAAAGTATATATAAATATTTCTCTCTTTAACAAAAAAGATAAGTTTTATGTTGAAAATTGGCAAAAAAAAAGCTTTATTGATTAAAATTATGAACAATTCTTTCTTATTTTAATTACATTTTGCTCAAAAAGTGTCAATTTGGCAATAGAGCATTTCTTCTCTAAGTAGATTGATGACATTTTCGTTAATTTTACATGTATTAAGATTTCAGATGCCTAAATAGTTAAAAAAATGATAAATAATAACAAGTTGGTAGTGCTTATCAAAATGTTATAAAAATTAATAGAAGTTTGTAGAAATCGTTTTGTTTTTTTTTAAAAGTACAAAGTCATATTATATAGATATTAATCAATATAATAAAATAAAACAAGTTAATGATCAAATAATAAACAATTAATGCAATAAGAATTCGACAAAAGCTTTATTGGTACCTGTAGGATTCTAAAAATGTGCTGAAAATCATGAAAATAGTTGTGTCTGGCCCTCTCCAGTGCGGAAAGTCAAGTTTTATAAGAAATTTAGACGAAAAGGCTTTGAATGTCGAAGCAAAAGCTAGGGATAATAAATTTTATACGGTTGGAATGGACTTAGGTATTGTTAGATTAAATGGGTTTGATGTCTTTCTATTTGGAACTCCTGGTTTATTAAGATTCAAAGTAATGAGAGATGTAATCGTTCAAGGGTCTGATGGGATTATTTTCATTTTTGACGCAGCTCATCCTGAAAAAGATGAAGATGCATTAATCATATTAAATGCCATTAGAAAAACAATAGGGGCTGATACACCAATAGTTTATTTAGCAAACAAGCAAGATATTGCTGGTGCAAGACACGCTGAGGTGGTAAGATCACAGAATTACTTACGCGACGACACTGTGATTTTTCCGACAAGCACAAGGACAGGTGAAAATTTACAAGAATCTTTAAAATATCTTGTAAATCTAATATACGATAATTATTCTTCCCTTCTCACAATACTTCGTTCATATGAAACAGATATAGAAGGATTGGCTGAGAAGTTAGAAAAAAATCCTGTTGAAATGAGGGATTTGTTAAACAACCTTGAAATAAAGAGATTTATTGAGGTAAACAGGCTCAAAAGAACTTACAAAGTAAAACATGGGTTAAAACTCTTGGTATAAAGTTTGAAGTTTATTTTTTAGCCATATAACTTGTTTTTGATAATTAAATTACTTTTACGACAAATCAGAGGGCAAGATATCATCTTTACCGTATTTTTTCAATAATTTATTTAATTCTGATCTTTGTTTAGTATGAACTTCCCAGAAAAATTTTGGAATATCTTTTTCTGCATTATACATTTCTTCCATGCGATCCAACTTATCAAGCAATTTTTTGATTTTTAACTTAAATTGTTCTTTGTAATCTTCTTGAGAATAATCTTTATCTAATTCTAATTTAAATAATGCTTTCAGATCGTCATATTTCGGAAGATATCCAATCGGTGTTTCAATCGCGTCAAAATCTCCTTGAGTACGGCCTTCAGCCCAAATAACCCATACTTTCTTATCCAACATGCCATTTAGATATTTACCGTCTTTACCTTTAAGAAAGTAATTAGTAGAGAATACTTTTGGACAATGCTTTAATCGATTACCAAATTTTTGGTGGTTTTTTAAATATTTACCAAGAGGAACAACCAAGAAATCAAGATTCGCCATTGGGTTAGCTTTTCTAACACCTACAGCACCAAGAGTGGCTGAAGTTGTTTCAGATTCAATAGTTGCCCCCATAAAGATCCCATACTCCCAATTTATACTTTCAACAACAGGAGGCATTGTATCCGAATCTCTACCACCATAAAGAATGCCGTGAATGGGTACACCATTAGGGTCTTCTAATTTGGGATCGCAATTAGATAGGTCGGTAAGATTTATTGTGTACCTGGCATTTGGATGGGAGGGGGATATATTATTCCCATTTTCGTCAGTTTTTCCTTCAAACCAACTACCAGAATAATTAAAGCCCTCTTTAGGGAGTTCCTTACCCATTCCAAGCCAAGATGGCTTTCTGTCATTTATAAGAACATTAGAATAAATTAATTCTCTTGGTGTTATAAGAGCTTTATAAATTACGGGATCGTTTTTAGGATTTACATCTTTTATAATACCAAATATTCCTTTTTCTATATTTACAGCGTGCGAATAACCATCTTCCCAGATACGAAGGTATGCAATATCGTCTCCAACAATTAGTTGTCCCGGAAGCATAGCTGTTGAAGTTTTTCCACAAGCACTTGGATAAGCCCCAGTAAAATAAGTAGTGCGATTTTTTCCTGTTGGATGAACCCCCAATATGAAATAATGTTCTGTAAGCCAATCTTCATTATTTGCCTTATTTATTGCTAATCGTAGAGCTAATTTCTTTAATCCTAGAGAGTTGCCAGCGTATTGATTATTTACGGACAAAACCCGATCTTCTTGTAAATCTACATATATGCGACGTTTTTTGATATTTTTAGTAACTGGAGGATCGCCATCGAGTTCACCAGCAGAATGGACGAAGTAAAAGAAATCATCAGAACCATTAAGATCTTTGAATTCTTCGTAGCCGACACGGTACAAAAGGTCTTCTGAATGTGCGACATAAAACGAATCCGTAAGTTGTAGAGCTCCGATTGTAAATTTAGAATTTAGTGGTCCAAGGCAGAAAAATCTTACAAGACATTCTTTTCCTTTCATGCAACCATCCATAATTTCCAAGATTTCTTTGAGTCCTTCATCCCTATCCATTGTATTTATCCAAGGGCTCCTATATTCACCTTTAGGAATTAGCACTTTAGTGTTTTCTTTATCTCTTGCTTGATCGTAAAAGCTATCGTAATGAACCGTATGTCCATTTATCTGAAGTTTAGTTTCTTCGTTGATAACGATGGTTTTTTGTCTCACATATTCGATATCTTCTTTAGAATCAGAAATTACTGTAACCTTACTAGGTTTACATAAGTCAACAAATTGTTTTATAATCTTTAACACATGCTCATTCTTCAAATTAAACAATTTTTCGACGTCATCTTGAGATATTAAATCTCTTTCCACAAAATTCGCAAAATCTTTTGTATTGTCCATCTTAATTCAAGTAAATAAATATTTTAAGTTTATTAGTAAAAAAGTGAAATTTTTATTAAAAATCTTTTTGAAGTTAGTGATAAATTGAAAAATTTTTAAATAATATTCTAAAATAAACAAAAAGAATAAAAAAATTAAGAAAAAATATAGTAATTTACAACTTATAATCCAGGAAGTTTAGAACCTTTAGCGCTGATAATTCTATCTACTCTTAAAATTAAGCTTGCTAATTCGCTTCCCGCTTTGATTACGTGGTTAACAAGAGCAGCGGGTTCAACTATCCCTTTTTGGAAATTATCTTCGATCTTATTGGTTATAGTATCAATTCCAAACCATTTTTCGTTATCTGTTTTGTGAGCTGCGCGTAATTCCGTCATATTCTCAATTTCGTCTAATCCCGCGTTTTTGAT
>DAOUUT010000012.1 GCA_030668025.1 Promethearchaeota archaeon | reverse complement strand
TTCTTTTTTCTTTTCCTCGGGAAGCTTGCACTCAGCAACTTTCCAAAACCTATATTCGTGGCTTAGATACGCAGGACATTCTATTCGCACTTCTTCGGGACATTTTGCAAGACGCCAACATTGGAAGGCTTGTTGTTCGTAGTACTTATGAAATTTTTTTGGTAATTTTTCGTAATCAAATTCAATCTCTCTTAGATATTTATCCAAATCGTTCGAATTATAAGTGTTCCAGAAAAGAACTTTCTTAGATTTATTTTCTTCTTTTTCAAAAAAATCAAACATTGCTGCCATCGCTTTTCCCGTATAAGTCGTTTCTAATTTGAAGCCTAGCTTTTTCCCCTCCAGGTCGTAAACTAAATCTACCGCTTTTTGCCCCTTAACTGTTTTTACGCCGTAATTAGAACCCAAATATCCCTTAATCATATTAAAATCGCCTTTATTAACTTGGACATCCGGTATAGATTTATCTCGTTTTCTTAAATATTTAATGGATTTATTTGCGATTCTAATTAGGTTTTTTGGGTTAACAACAATATCCCTAGAAACATTAATAGGATACACTTTAGTTTTTAATCCTAAGAGCTTACAACCGGCTGTGAGACCTGCTGCTGTTCCGGTTGATCCTGCTGCTACAAAAATAATATCTGGTTCAGGTAGAATCCCTTCATCAATTTGGTTTTTTAATTCAAAAATCGCATTAATAAAGCCTATGGATCCTAAAGGCGTTCCAATTCCAAAGAGAGGTGATCCACCAATCGACATTAAATAATACTTCGGGTGAAACATTCTAAAAAACAAGCTTTTAAGAACACCAAGCTCAAACATCTTAGTAAAATGTAATTTTGCCCCAAAATAATGGTATAAAAGGAGAGAACGCTGAACATGCCAAGATATTGGTTGAAGGGATAAAAACAATTCACACTTTAAATTCAGTTCTTTCGTTACAATTGCACAAGCAGTTCCGTGATTTGTACCAATGCCTCCCAACGTTATTATTCCTTTCTTTTTTTTCTTTAGAGCCTCCCCAAAAATAAATTCAAACTTTCTGAGTTTGTTGCCACCATATATTTTATGATCTTTGTCATCACGCTTAACATATATTTCGCCATCGTTTAATTTCAAGTAATTTTCCAATTCTGTTAACCTATCAACATTAGAAGGTATTCCCGTTAATATCGAGGTCCAAGGAACTTTTCCCTCTAAATTCGGATATACTTCGAACAAGGTTGGCTTTTTATTTTCCATAAGGATTAAAATTTGTGATAATAAAAAAAGGTTACAAATTAAGCTTCTATATTTGACAAAATTTTCTAAAAATAGGAAAGTAAACTAATTTAACGCTAATTTAAAAGTATATAAGTAAGCCAATCAAATTATTAATCAATTATATCTTATTTTTAAAAATTATCGAGGATTAATTAAAGATGGATTTTAGTATTAACGATTACTCTTTATTAGACGAGATAGGACCCGAAAAAATTATCATTCTAAAAAACCCTTCAACGGATTTAAACGCAGTCTTAGTTATAGACAATTCTGCTTACGGAATTCCCGCCGGCGGAGTAAGACTTGCCCCCGATATATCAATTGACGAGATGATTAGATTATCCCGGGCAATGTCGCTTAAATTCTGCGCTTATAGGATGAAATTAGGAGGGGCAAAAGCGGGTATATGGGGGGATCCTCTTGACAAGAAAAAAAAGGAAATTCTAATTACAAGCTTTGCAAAATCAATAGAATCTTTTATTAAAAACGATGTTTATTACCCCGGCCCAGACATGGGAACCAACGACGACGATTTATTAAAAATGTTTAGTGTAATGGGCGTTCCAAACTTAGCGCCAAAAAAAATTGGCATGGTAAAACTGGGGGTTCCCGTGGAAGAATTATTTACGGGTTATGGAGTAGTATATTGTTTAGAAGTAATCTATAATAACTTAGAAAAATTAATTGGGAAAAAACTTGATACTTCCAAAAAACCAAATGTGATATTAGAGGGTTTTGGTAAAGTAGGAACTGCTTTAGCTATGAGTTTGAACGAATTAGGGTTTAATCTAACGGGTATTTCAACTATTAATGGTGCTATCTTTGACGAAGATGGCCTTAATATTGAAGAATTACTAAAGTTAAAGTTGGAGTATGGAGACGATTTAGTTAACCATTATATTAGCAAAAACCTTATCAAAATTCCAAAAGAACGACTATTTGAATTATCGTCAGAGTATCACACTGATTTTATCATACCCGGAGCACGTCCGGATGCAATAAATAAAAGAATCATAGATAAAATCAACGCAATTGCGTTGGTTCCTGCAGCAAACATTCCATACGAAAAAGGTATTGTAGATATATTAAACGAGAAAGGAATAATTGCTTTTCCTGATTTTGTAGCCAATGCTGGAGAGGTTTTAGCAATTTTAGTGAATAAAGTTGCGAAAAACGCAGACGAGATTTTTGGATACATTAAATCAAAAATCACAGAAAAGACATTTGAAGTAATTCAAGGAGCTACTGAAAATAAGGTTTCTCCTTACGATTATGCGGTCGCTGACGCTCTTAACGAGCTTAAAAAGAAACTTAGACGGAAAAAAAATCTGTTAGAAAAATTAAACAAACGGTATTAAGTTGAAAAAGACCGCTTTGTAAATTATCAATTTTTTTCTTATTTTTTTTACCTTCCCTATTTTCTTAGAAATAATTATTGCTAGAACTAAAGGCAACTAAGATAATTTTAAAATATTAATCTCAAATTTTAATATTTTCAATTATAAATTAAACATTTATATATTTCCTAACCGAAAAATAAAGTAATTTAAAATTTAATAAAAATGTAATATTCAATTAGAAAATTATACAAATTTGTGAAAGAATTATGGTTGAAGATAAAGAATTAAAACGGGTTATAAACTTACCCATAGCGATCTTTATTATAATTGGAATGGTTATCGGGGCAGGAATATGGGTTTCGCCAGCAGCTTATCTGTCTAGGACGGGACCAGGGATATTCATCGCATATTTACTTGCTGTTATTCCCGCTATTTTTGTAGCTTTTCTCGTAGCTTACATTGGATCTGCTTTTCCCGTATCTGGTGGCACGTATGTAATTACTAGTAGACTATTAGGAGGATTTGGAGGTTTCATGACTGTGTGGCTGGTGATTTTAGCAGTCGGGGCAACTATAGCTTTCTTAGCTGCGACATTAGGCGTATTTATAGCACAAGCTTTAGGGATTCCTCCTGAATCGGAATTATTATTTGTATTAATAGTTGGAATTTCTGCTTTAGTCCTTTTTTACTTCCTAAATTGGATAAAGGTAGAAATTTCTGGTTTAATCGAATTAATCCTTACAATTGTCGGAGACGTTTTAGTTATGGTGATATTTATAATAGCGGCGATTCCACATTTTAATCCTTCGAATTTTGAACCTATGTTTCCAATAGGTCTTGGGCCTGTTATGTTTGCGGCTTTAACTTTCTTTTTCTCTTATACAGGGTTCACTTTAATTTTAGATGTTGCTGGAGAGGTTAAGAATCCAAAAAAGAATATACCTCGTGCGATACTCATTAGTATGATAGTGCTCACAATTTTATACGTTTTACAAGCGCTAATGGTTGCTGGAATTCAACCATGGGATAGTGAAGTTGGGACCGTAACAGAAATTCTCATTCTTGGAGGCATCTTACCTCCCGAAATAATTATGGTTATGATAGTTCTCATTTCCATTGCTATCGCTTCTACTATCCATCCATCTTACATGGCGTATTCTCGAGACATACTTGTAGCAGCAAGAGACCAAATGTTTCCTAAAGTTTTTACTAAAGTAAATAAAAAACACAAAACACCAAGACCTGCATTAACACTTTTGCTTGTTGCTGGAATTTTCCTCTTTGTAACCGTTATACCCTTACTCGCACCATCTTATGGCATTGAAACCGCAGGCGTGCTATTGAGCGCTGTTACAGCTACCGTTGTACTCATAATTCAAATCCCTATATCTTTAGCAGTATTTATCCTTCCAAAAAAGTTTCCTGAGTTGCACGAAGAAGCAGGCTTCAAACCAGCACCGTGGATTTTAAAGACTATAGGAATATTAGGTTCTGTTTCTTCCCTAATATTTGTTCTACTATTGTTCACTGATCCTGATGCGGGGTTAATAATTGCTTTAATCGTCTTTCCCTTCTCTGCTGTTGGAGCAATAGTATATTTATTTAGAAGAAAAACTCTCGCAAAGAGAGGAGTCGATATTAAGGAAATGATGAAAACGCTTCCAGAATCAGTATCCCTTGAAGATGGAGTACCTGGTAAGGTGGAAAGATTAGCGAAAGAAAAATAGTAATTATAAAATAATTTATTAATTTTTTTTTATAAATTTTTTAATTTAATTTAAAATATAACCATCTTTTTTTTTTGAAATTATATCATATCTTAGGAACTTCTCAAAATGTTTTTCAATCATTAAAAGTTCAGCAATAATTTCAAAATCTTTAAAGGCCGTGTATTTTCGGTAGATTATATTTTTAAATTTAAAATCAATTAGTTTAATTGGTTTGCTTTTTTCAGGAAAATAGGATAATATCCTCTCGTCTCGATCTTGCAAGATCGATTCGTATTTTTCAATTTCTTCTATTATTTTACTTCTTCCTTCAATAACTCCTCTATGCCCCGTAACTACAATATTAACGTCTAAATCTTTGATTCTAGCAATTGAGTTCTCAAATTCAATTAAACTCGCATCAATATTGCCATAGTATGGATATTTCGAAAGATCGATATCACCTAAAAAAGCTATTTTTGTATTCAGTTCATAGAATGAACAATGTCCCGCAGTATGTCCAGGAGTATGAATAATCTGTAATTTTAACTCGTCTCCAATGTCGATAACTTGATTATCTTCAATTAAATAGTCTATTTTAACATTTTTCATCCGCAATACTTCAATTAGCTTTCTCATTTCATCTTCAATGGATGTACCTGCGACATTATAATAAGGAATCATCTTTTCGATATCTTCGATAGGTGGTTTATCCTTTAAATGGCAATGAAACTTCGCATCTTTTAATAGATAATTACCAGAGATGTGGTCTTCGTGCCAATGGCTTAAAATTACGTGGTTTATTGGAAATAATTTCTTCAGTTTTTTTAAACGTTTGGACGAAATCCCTGTATCGATAATATAATTGCCAACTAAAAGAGAATGGGAATATGGATACCTAGCATTCAGTTCGCCTTGGATAAAGTAAATGTCTTTATACTCGTCTGATAGAGGTTGGATGAAATCGTTCATAATATCAAACTTCCTAATTAATGAGCAATTTAAAGTTAGAATTCTCTTAAATTTTTGGATTTTACATCTAAGTATAAACTTGGAAATATGGTTGCGAAAAAGAAAGATGATTTTTAAGAAGAATTCATAAATAATTCATTCATTTCTCTTAACCATTCTCTACCTTTTAATTCTATTCGTGAGACAAAACCGTTTGAGCTTAATTTTAAGATATCTTTAAAATCTTCTTCATATTTCTTAAAAAGATCATAATAATAATCATAAATCAAATTTTCATAGGGTTTAATGCGGATAAAAGGATTCAAAAAGAAGGTAATTGTGAATTGGCTAAAACAAAAGATAGAACGCATTTTTATGTTTGTACCCTTTAATTTAATTCCTGCTAAATTATCAATACAAATTTGGTCAGAAAAACGTTCCAACGCACAAATAAACATAGGTATAAGCTCGATATCAAAATTCTCTCTCTTTTCTATGTCTTTTATATCCTTTTTTATAAAATATTCTAACGCACCTTTGAATAACTCAAAAATGGCAATAGTTTTTCCATCTTTGTCAGAAATCATACATCCAATAAAAGGTGGGGCAGTATAATTAAAAGACGATGACGCTAATTCCATCCATTTATTATCCACATCAAAAAAATTTGTTAATTCAGTAGTTATTTCTATAGCTGTTTCAGTATCCAGTTTTGCCATTTCCTTTAGTACACATTTTTATTTCACTTCTATTTGTTTAAAACTCATGTAAAATTCTGTAAAAAAAGCTATTCCTAATAATGTTAAAGCTGAATCTAAAACTATAACTCTATTTATCAGCATTCCGAAAAATAGTAAATGACTTGAAATAGTATTAAGTATGACGTGGATAAAGACAATACTTATTAGGAAACAGATTATAACGATTATGTGTGTTAAAATTTTTAATTTTACAGTGTTCATTTTTTCTCACTTTCCGAATTTTATATTATTCTTTTTCTATTGAATTAGAAAAGTAGCAATTTATAAATTGATAACAAAAAGAAAAATGTTTGTTCTTTTAACACACAATATCGATTTTTATACACAAAAAAACAATGATTAATGACTTTTGTGTAGAAAATAAAATAAAAAATTTTAATATTATTCCAATTGGTTTTAAATAACTAAAATAACACCATAAAACTAAGAAAAACGCTATAAACATTTTCTATAAACAATAAAATATAAAGTGATGAAATGAGAGAAGAAGATTTAATGAAATTGTTAGCGGGTATAGGTGGAGTAATTACATTAATTGAAACTATATTAGGCCTCAATGAAAGGAACATTTGCGCTTCTAAAGTAATTTTAATAGTAATTTCAATTATTCTAGCTGTAATTGTTTTACTCAGTGTTATAAGACCGGGTAATCCTGTACCTATGAATTGGCTATTATTTGTAGGATTAGGTATAGTAATAATTATATTTAGTAGCTTAGCTGGAGGAATATTAATCTTAGTCGCGGGATTTATTGGATATACAGAAAGATAAAATAATGATTAGCCTTTAAGGCATCTATTTTCCTTTTATTAATAATTAATAACTTTTTGCTAAATAAACGGTGCATGAAGCGGGTTTCCCACAAATTAAGCAATTGGCGAACTCATGTTTCTCTTCATCTACTCTTTTACCTCTAACCTCCGCACCAATATCTTTTTCAACAACTTCAGCGCAACGTTCACCATCTAAATCTATAGAACAAAAACCACAAGCCACTATTTTTCCGTTTTTAATTGCTTCAATTGCTGCATCCTTCTCATAAGCCAATTCAATCTGCGATTCAAAGTCGATTATAGACTTTTCTTTAATTTCTTTAGTATAGTTTTGAGCAATTTCATCTACAACTTTTTCTAGATCGGGATCCTTTACAAATATCTTCTTTCCATCGTGTCTTTTTACTAAAACCATTTGGTTTTTTTCTAAGTCTCTTGGTCCGATTTCAATCCTTATCGGAACTCCTTTTAATTCCCAATTGTAAAATTTACTTCCTGGTGACTCGTCAGAATCGTCGATTTTAACCATATAATTGCTTTTTAACCTTTCGCATATTTCTTTTGCTTTAGTTAGAACGATATCCTCTTTTTCTTTGAAGAGTATTGGAATAATTACGATTTGGATTGGTGCTAAATCAAAAGGTAAAACTAACCCCTTGTCATCCCCGAGATATGCAATCATAGCTCCATAATTTCTACTTTGAGAGGGGCCATAACAAGTCTGATAACCATATTTCTCTTCTCCATCTATATCTACAAATTTTACATTAAATGGCTTTGAGAAGTTCTGTCCTAACAAATGTGTTGAGGGTAACTGGAGAACTTTTCCAGATCCCATTAATGCATCAGCAGCATAAGTATGAACGGCTCCTGCAAATTTATCCCATTCTGGTCTTTGAAAAAAGATTAAAGGGATACAACACTCATCTTGAAGAATCTGGTAAGTCGATTCCATATCCTCTTTAACTTGTTCCATCGCACCCTCCATTGTGGTAAAGACATTATGTGCTTCAATCCAATGAAACTCTCTGCCTCTAAGAAATGGTCTTGTCATTTTTCCCTCATATCTCCAGACTTGGCATGAAAGATATCTTTTATAGGGCAGATCCTTATAACTTCTTATCCACATTGAATACATTTTATATAGCGCAGTTTCGCTAGTCGGGCGTAATGCCAAACGTTCTGATAATTTGCCAGAATTACCGGCTTCAGTCACCCAAAATAACTCTGGAGCAAAACCCTCAATGTGTTCTGCTTCTAATAAAAAATTCGATTCAGGGATAAGAGAAGGCATTGTTAATGGTAAATGACCTTTTTTTTCCAAAAGATCTTCGGTTTTCTTATACATTTTTCTAATTGTGATGGTTGCCCATTCTCGATAAACAACAAAACCTTTAATGTTGTATCTAATATCCGCTAACTCTGCCTTGTTAATTAGCTCCGTATACCAACCAGAAAAGTCCTCTTCTTTAGACACGGTTATTCCGGTTAAGGGAGCTTCCTTTTTCTTTTTAGCCATAATATCTCATCAAAATAAATACTTTTAAAGTTAAATATTTTATTAGGAAAACTCTATTTAAAAAAGAAATGTGAGCGAAATGAATAGTTTCATATGCAAATATGGGTTTTTAAAATGTAGTTAATCTATTATCTTTCATTAATCAGGATTTAAATTAGCGTTAGTAATGATCGAACCAGTTAAAAAATCTTGCTCCAGTGTAAGATCGGTAATTTCTAGAAGTAAGATCACAGCTTCATAACCCTTGGAAATAAGATACTCTTTTAATTCTCTCCCGATTTCTTTCAACAATTCCTCATCTGTAGAATAAACAGAGTAATGAATAATAGCTCTTGGATTACTAATAAACTCCGCCCTTTTTAGCATTTCTTCATTGTTAAAGATCGCCACCTCATCTGCTCCAGCAATTCTGGCTATTTTTTTAATTTCTGTTTCTAAAGACCCGAAAGTAAAGAATTGTTTACTCCGCGATTCGATTTTTTCAGATAATATTCGTTCTAAACCTTCACGAGTTTTCTTGTCGTAAAAAACCGTTAACTCGTTTGAACTAATTTCTTTATATTTACCTGAGATTAAATTTTCTTTCTCGTTAATGAAGTCAATAATAGTATCGTAATATTGATCGTCAAATTTTTGAAATTCCTCAACGCTCCTAATAAAGTTGGTCAATTTATCTAGTAAGTCGTAATAAAACTTCAATCTTGACTTAATCCTTAACTTCTCGTCAATTCGTTTAATTTCGGGATAATATTTCTTTAGGATGAGATTAATGTTTTTGTTACTAAGAGCACAAAATTTTGCGATCTTTTCAGAATATTTAATGGATTTAAAATTAAATAATTTTAGGATATCTTGTTCTAATTTAGTAAGGTCGTCAAAAACTTCTGAGATTTTATTGCTATACTTTTTCTCAATATAAGACATTCCTATAATTATGATAGATTTATAGAATATAACATTACTTTTTGAAGAATATGATAAGAAAAATAAAAAAAAGATATAAAAAAAATACTTAGATTAGTTCACTATCGTTTAGTTTAACTTATTTTTGATTTGTTTGGAGCGGCTTCGCAGGGTAACCTCTGTAACCTTCGCAACTCCGCTTACTTCTGCTTGTGTTTTTCGGCAGTTACTTGATTTTGCCGCCATGTAAATAACACTTGCCGCTAAGCCTTTTGGGTCTTTTCCTGTGCGCATTAATCCGTTTTTTGAAGCTTCTGAGAGCATGTTGATCGCTTTCTTTTGGACTTCCATCGGTAAACCTAAATCGTTTCCGAATCGAAAAACGAGCTGTTCTGCGGTAATAGGCTTGTATCGTAAGTTTAATTCGGGTAATACTTCTTTCACAATCATACCTAAGCTTCTGTGGACAGTTCTACGTGGTGTCATTGAAGCATCGCACACTTCTTCCAACAAACGTGGAAATTCGTGCACTCTGATCGCGGCGTATAATGAGGCAGCAATGAAACCATCAATTGACCTTCCCATCGTTAATTTCTTCCTAGCCACAAGGCTATAAATCTTCCAAGCTGTTTCTTTAATGTACTCAGGGATATTCATTTTAGATGTGAGCATTTTCAACTTAGGTTTAGCTTCCCAAAAGTTTCTTTCGATCGATGAAATTAGAGAATTCTGAATTTTTGAAAGCCTGGAGAATAAAGTCTTTCCTTTTGCGTTAATTAAACGTCCTTTTGAATCGATTTTGGAATTTGGTAACATAGTTCTTGGACCAAATTCTCTCCATCGTGGTTCAGTACGCCTACGCTTGTTTACTTCTTCAACGGTATAGGCTCTCCTTTCATTTCCTACTAGATTTCTACTCTGAATCATTCCACAGTTTAAACAAACAACATCGCCATCTTTCGATTCCATACAAGGATTATCGCAACACTCTTCTGCGACACTGTTCTCATCTGAACTAACCTTTGTAGATCGTAGGCGGTCTTTATATGACATATTTTTTCACTTCTTATTGTTAATAATGTATTTTATGCAACAAATATTAATGACTATTCAATAATAATATCGAAAATAATAATAGATAATATTGATGTTTTTGAATTATAAGTTTTTTTTACAAATTTGTTACTTATAATCTTATCATTATATTGCTAATATAGTAATAAGTTACACCACTATTTAAAAGTGTTTTTGTTTAGAATTGTTATATACAACAGAACATGAAAAAGTGTGAAATTTGCGGGTATATAATGGGAAAGGCACTAATTTATTTTTTATAAATTGACGTTTCAAGAATGTTTTTCTTTACTTTTATTTGGGAATTCTTATAAGATATTATCTTGAATCTGATTGTTATAGAATTGTATCGTCAAATTGTATCGTTAATTATTGAATTATCGTTCAAATTTAATCTTCAATATTTTTAAATTTTAGCAATTTCCTTGCGATCTCATGGAAAGTTTTCTCAATATTGTAGCCAGTTAACGCAGAAATTTCGATGTAATCAAGGTCTAGCGCAAATGCGAGTCTTACCGCATCATTTTCGCTTACAATTCTTTCTTTCACCAAATCGTTCTTATTACCAATAAGATAACCTTTAATCTTTTGATCATTTTTGAAATAATTTTTTATATCCTGATGCCATTTGGGCACATTTGCAAAAGACATTGGGTTGGTTAAATCAAATAGTAAAAAAATCATGCTCATTCCTTCATAAAACTTCTTCCTTATAATCTCAAATTTAGTTTGTCCTCCAATATCCCATAATACTAATTCCACAGAGTTTTTATCAATATCAAAGATTTTCTGAGTAATATTTAAACCCATTGTTGGAAGATATGCCCTAAGGAATACGTTATCCGTGAATCTAAGAATAGTAGATGTCTTTCCAACGCTGGGGTCTCCTAGTACTACTACTTTAAATTTCTTTTTTTCTAACTTTTTAACTTCAATTGTTGTTTCGAATGGTTCTTCCGGCTTAGGAACGTACTCGCTTTTAGAACTTAGATAGTCGGTTAAATCGCATAGTGTACGCTGTAACTTAACAATCTCATCGTAGATTAAATCTTCTTTCAATCCATTATTTTTTAAGTCGACAATTACGCTAACAGCTTTACTAACGTACGAATCAATATAACTCATATATCTGTAATAAATATGATCATCTTTTTCATCGAATAAAAAGGTTATAGCCGACTTTGAAAAGCCCCCTATTTTAGTGTTATCTTCCCTTTTAAAATATTTAATCAATACTTTTAACTTTAAAGGCGAAATAGGAAAAATTAAGAGAACTTCAGGGATGAAAGATGATTCTCCTGATATAATTGAAAAACATTCGTCACCGATAAATCTTCGAATTCCTTCAGGAAGATCGTGTGGATACCAAAAGTTAATCTTTGGCTTATCTTGGTTCAAATCAAGATAAATAATTGAGTGCGCTAATTCCATATTAATCCATTTTTAAGTCGACATTTCTTATATAAAGTTACCAATTCACTGATTTAAATCATGTGTTTGTGAATTCACCACATCTGATAATGCTGATATCTTGACTAAAATTACTACCTAAGAAGAATTGGAAGGATTTGTGGTCCATTAGGTAAAAATAATATCTTTGCTTTAGAGCCATGCTTATTTAAAGATTTTCTTATTGCTTCTTCGACAGTTTTTGCATGTTTTAAGCCAATATTTCCGATCTCATCTTCTTTCAATTTAGAAACGATATATACCTCTGCCATCATCATTATTCGGGTTAAAACCTGAGTTTCCCACTGGTCAGGTACTACGATTTCTTTGTTTAGGACTTTTTTGTAAATCTCTTCGGGGGACATCTCAGAGAAAAGTAATTCTTTAAACTCATCTTGCCCACCACCAATCCCATCAACACATTCATTAACTGATATTATCGTTCCGTTTTTTTTAACTGCCATTTCGCCAATTGCCATACTTTTTACAGCTTGATATAAGTTGAGATCTAGGGGATATCCACCATTACCACACACAACGATGTCAAATGGTTCTTGAACTTCCTTGAAAATATGTTTAAGTTGATAATTAACAAGTTTTTTGTGGACTCTTTCTAAATCACCTGCTGCTACTTGTGTGATTTCGTGTTTTTCATTGATAGATACATTTACAACGAAATCTACGCCTACTAGTTTAGCAAACTCAGTTGAGTTTTCAGCCATTGGATTATTCTTATAAATTCCAAAACGAGCATTAGGGGAAGCTATGTTTTCCGCTGAATGGTTTGCTAAGATAGTTTCAGCGCCTGCTATTCCTGGAACAATAGACTTTCTTCCCCCTGAAAAACCGAAGAAAAAGTGAGGTTCGACGTAACCCGTTAAGATTTTCAAATCGCTTTCGTAATAGTGTTTATTGATATAAAGGGGAATGTTGTTGATGGTATTTCCTAGGTATGCGAGGGAATTTTTATCTCTTGCGATGTGATTAACGATTTTCACGTTGCTTGTTAGATTTTCCCCTAAAATTCTTTCTATCTCGTCTTTACGAGATGCACGATGTAACCCCGTCGCAATTAAAACTAAAATCTTATCTTCTTGAAGCCCGTAAGCGCTCAATTCTTTTAAAAGTCCCTTTAGTAGGAGATGGGATGGGACGGGACGTGTAGCGTCTGATACTACAATGCAAACAGATTTTATTCCTTTCTTCCTTTTTACAATTTTTTTTAAAGAAGGAGTTCCTCTTGGATTTTTGATGGCATTTCTAATCGCGTTAATTGGGTCTTCAATAACATCTTGTTTCGACGGGCGAAATATTGTCGTGTTCCAGCTAGGATCGAGTGAGACTTCAATTCCACTTTTACCGTAATCAAATTTCATTATTATAGCGTAAAACTAGATGATTTTTATAAGGTAATAAAAAATTTAAAGTATTTTAACTTTAATCATTAAATCCTATAGTGTGTTAAATACCTCGCCCATATAACCCCAAGTTTTTAGAATTTGTTCCGCCTCGTTAATTATGTCGTCAATAAATTCTTTTAATGGTAATATTTTATCCACATGCCCTATCGCCATTGACGCTATAGGTGAATCTTTTAATTCAAGATGAAATATTTTTTTGTAATATTTCTCGTCAAATATATCTTGATTTAATACCTGAGCTTTCCATCTTTTTGAAGCGGGACTCTCTTCTGTGGCTATAATTGAGCTCCCTAAACATACTGCGTCTGCGCCCATAGCTAATGCGCCCAGAAAACCCCTAGAATCTCCAATCCCTCCCGCAGCAATAATTGGAATATTTAGTAACCTACGCGCCATTGTAATATTTACTAAGGTTGTGTTTTGGTTAGGGTTTTTAAATCCTGTTCCCTCAAGACCTACAATTGTAATGGCGTCCGCGCCTCTCTTTTGGGCAGCCATTGCGTGTTTCATAGTCGTACATTTATGGAACCAATAACAACCAGCGTCCTTAATTCTTTTTCCTAAATATGGTGTTTGGTAAGCAGAAGTCGTGAATACCTTAACTCCCTTCTCAACTGATATATCCAAAAAATCATTGTAAGATTGTTCAGTTTTCCCACGGCCCTTTTTTGCAAGATAAGGTGGTGTAATTGTAAAATTTACTCCAAAAGGTTTTTTGGTAAAGTTAGACATTTTTTCAAGTTCCTTTTGAAAATCTTCGATTGAAGGGTAATTAATTGCAGTAATTATTCCTAAACCGCCTGCATTGGAAAATGCGGCTGCAAATTCAGCAGAACCTATAGCTGCAAAGGCACCCATTATTATTGGGTACTTTACTTCCGTCATTTGGGTTATTTTAGTTTTCCAAATCATAACTTTTTTGTTTTTTAATATTTTAATATTGTATATAAAATACAAATTTTTATTTTTTTTCCTTTTCTATGTTTAATACAGTAATAAAAAATATCTAAAAATGATTTTTTAAATAATAAAACACTTTATTTAATATGAAAGTGGGATAAAAGATTAACTTAAACGTGTGGTATTCGTGCCTAAAATATTAAAAGATTTGTGGATTCTTACTGAAAGTGGATTGGTATTATTCTCAAGAGTTTTTGATCAAACAATTAATCCACAACTTTTTGGTGGTTTGATGAGCGCTTTGAATATGTTTGCTGAAAAACTTACTGAAGGGGGGATTACTAACTTCGAAATGTCGGATCTTCGTTTTGTAATTGTAAAACGAAGAAGTTTTCTGTTTGTTGGGAGTTCTTTAAACAAAACAAAAGAAAAAAAAGTGGTTGATGAATTAAGGATAATATCCGATGTGTTTTTTGAAGTTTATAGCGAAATATTAACAAATTGGAATAATGATATAAGTCATTTTTCTAATTTTGCCGATCACATTGATAAATCTTTAGAAAAACAACCTATCAATAAACTGAAAGACGCTTTTTGGTAATAGTTGTTTGTTATTTAAAATAACCATAAAAAATTTAAGAACGAAATGATATTAAAAACATGAGTAAAATAAAATAGGTTAGATATTCATCAAATGAACGAAAGTAATAATAAACTCAATAAAGTGCCAGATAAACCCCATGTAATAAGGGATTATGAAGATCTTCTTAATAATAATAAATTAAATCTATTTCCTAAAAGCAATCATAATGCTCACCTTAAAAGCTTAACAAAACCTCAATTTTTAGGTTCTTATCACCTTAAAGAAGCAATAAATTCAAGATATAAATCAATTAGTACATTGTTAAAAGGGGATATAGAATTAAAATACGCAAAAGCCTTAAGAAGTACAATTTTAAACCCCGTAACTATAGCTCTGATTATTATAGCATTATTATTTAATGTTATGTGGTTTTTTTTTGTCTAATTATGAAAGCGAATAAATAGGACCTTAATAAATTTTTTCCTATTTAATGAAACTTATCAATTAGAAAATTTTTATGTTCCAAATAAATTTTAAAGAAATAACTTGTTTTATTACTTAAGCTTTTTAATTCACTCTTTAAAATTCGAGAAGTAAATCCCTTGACAATATATGACATTATAATTATTGGTGGTGGTGTTATTGGTTGTAGCATCGCGCGAACTTTATCGAAGTACGATCTTAAGGTTGCTTTATTAGAAAAGGAGGCAGATATAGCTTCAGGCACTACTAAAGCTAACTCTGGAGTTGTACACGCAGGTTATGGGGCACCAAGAGAATATGTTAAGCGGGATATGTGTATAGCCGGGAATAGATTATATACTCAAGCTGCAGAAGAGCTTAATTTTCCTTTTCAAAGAATAGGTTCTTTTGTTGTTGCTTTAGAAGACAGTCAAATAAAAGAGCTTGAAGAACAGAGAAGATTAGGTATTCAAGACGGAGTTCCAGGCTTAGAATTAATTTTAGATAAAGAAAAAATTAAGTACATGGAACCTAATCTTGCAGATGATGTAGTTGGCGTATTACACGCCCCATCGGCAGGAATTGTAAGCCCATATGAGATGACTTATGCGCTAGCTGAAAATGCAGCTATGAACGGCGTTAAATTCTTCCGAAACCAAAAAGTAAGACGAATTAAGCATCAAAATTACGTATTTGTGATTAAAACTAAAACTGGTGAATTCAGATCAAACAACGTTATTAATGCGGCCGGATTATATGGGTTAAAGATTTCAAAAATGGTAGGTCTAGACTATTTCACTCTAATGCCTAGAAAAGGAGAATATATACTTTTTGATAGGAACGCTATGCACCTAAATAAAATTTTATTTCCTTCGCCCACTAAAGTATCTAAGGGAATTTTAGTGTGCCCAACTGTTAGTGGAAACACTTTTGTTGGCCCTACTGCTCTTAATATTACTGATAAAAAAGATACTGCGACTACTGAAGCTGGTTTAAAGGAAATTTTAGAAGGAGGAAGTAAATTAGTTCCTAATTTGCCAGTAAGAGCTTCTATTAGAAATTTTGCTGGCTTAAGGGCGATACCAGGTACTTATGATTTCATAATTGATAGTACAGATGTATATGGTTTTATCAACGTAGTTGGCATCTTATCTCCTGGTTTAACGTCATGCTATGCTATTGCTGAAAGAGTTGTAGAATTTCTGGAATTATTAGGGACAAATACTAAGATTAAAGAAGATTATAATCCTATACGTCCAAAACCGGAAAGGTTTAAAGACTTTACTAAGGAAGAATTAGACAGAAAAATAAAAGAAGATCCTACGTGGGGAAGAATTATTTGTCGGTGTGAAACTATTCCAGAAAAAGAAATTCTTAATGCAATACACACGCCTGTCGGTGCGACCACCGTGGACGGAGTTAAGTTTAGATGTAGGCCTGGAATGGGACGTTGCCAAGCCGGATTCTGTCGCCCTCGTGTTATTGAGATTCTATCTAGAGAATTAAACATTCCCTATGAGGAGGTATTGAAAAGGGGAGAAGATACAAACTTTCTTATGACTAAAACGAAAGAAATTGCGCTACTTCGTTTAAAAAGGGGTGAAAAAGAATGAAGAAATATAAAGCGGACGTTGTAGTTATAGGCGCTGGAGCGGGTGGCCTTGCAGCAGCTATAGAAATAAAAGAAGCGAATTTAAGCGTTTTAATTATCGAGAGAGACAAAGAATTAGGAGGGATAACCTTACAATGCATCCATAATGGATTTGGTCTTAAGGAATTCGAGGAAGAATTAACTGGACCTGAGTACGCTCAAAGATTTATTAACAAAGTTAAAGATCTAAAAATTCCATATATCTTAGATACAATGGTAATTGAAATTACTAAAGATAAACAGTTATATGCAGTGAACAAAAAAGAAGGGTTAATTGAAGTTGAAGCGAAAGTAATTATCTTAGCGATGGGTTGTCGGGAAAAAACGAGAGGAGCGATTAATATTCCAGGGTTTCGACCTGCGGGTATTTATACTGCTGGGCAAGCTCAAAGGTTTGTTAATATCGAAGGGTATCTACCCGGTAATACTTATGTAATTCTAGGCAGTGGAGATATTGGAATGATAATGGCCCGAAGATTGACTTGGGAAGGTTGTACGGTTAAAGCTGTGGTGGAGATTCAGCCTTATGTAAGTGGATTGCTTCGAAATCAAGTTCAGTGCTTGGAAGATTACGGGATCCCCCTCATAACGAGCTATACAGTAACCCGAATCCACGGAAGAGATCGCATAAAAGGAGTTACCATTTCAAAAGTAAGTAGAAACTTTGATAGAATAATAGGTTCAGATAAATTCATTGAATGCGACACTTTGTTATTATCTGTTGGGTTAATTCCTGAAAATGAGTTAACTCTGCAAGCAGGAGCTGAATTATCAAAAAACGGAGGACCTGTAGTTGATGAAAAATTGGAGACGACAATTGAGGGTATATTCGCTTGTGGAAATGTATTACAAGTTCACGATTTAGTGGATTTGGTAACTGCTGAGGCTAAACGAGCTGGAAAAAACGCAATAGAATATATTAACTCAAGGTATGGTAAAGAATTAAAGAAGAAAGAAGTAATCAAGTGTGCATCTGGTGAAAATGTAAGTTACCTTAAACCAGATATTATTAACAAACGAAATTTATCAGAAGAAATAATTTTTACATTCAGAGTTAAATATCCCGATAGAAGGGTTCTTATTCAATTTAAAGACGAAAATAATAGCATAATCTATCAACGAAAGAAAATTTACGTCATCCCAAGTGAAATGCTTGAATTGAACATAAACCTAAAAGAGACCGGCATAAACCCGGATTGCAAATCGATAACAATTGATGTTATACCTCGACCAGAGGTATTAATTGAGGAGGATTAAAAATCATAGGTGGATTAAATAATGAGTGAAAGTAGTGTAAGCGTTGTAAAAGTAATTAGATGTATCGTATGTCCTACTGGCTGCCAAATAAAAGCGATTTCAAAGGGTTCTGAAATATCATTTGAAGGGTACACTTGTAAGAGAGGATTGGAATACGCAGAGCAAGAATATTACGAACCTAAGAGAATCCTTACAACAACAATTAGGGTGGAGAATGGTTTCTTACCCTTAATCCCGGTAAGAAGTAATAAACCAATTCTAAAAGATAAATTAAGAGACGCATTAAACGAGATCGCTCAAGCTGAAGTAAAAGCGCCAATTAAAATGGGGGATATTCTCATAGAAAATATACTTGAATTAGACGCTAATATTATTGCTAGTAGAGATTTAGCAAAAATATAATAATTTTAATCTTATTTTTATGATGAGTTGCTTCAAGTTCTTAAAAAATCTTCCATAAAGATGGGAATTTCGACACTTTTTGCTAACTTATTGAATAAAGTCCTTCCACTTAATAAAATAAAACTCTTACCGGCTTAACTAAAAAAATGGAACTGAAAATATTTAGAATTATCTTAAAAGAGCTTTGGAGGTATTACAATGGTTGAATTAGATCAAATTTATAAGGTTCATGATAATTTGTATATAGGTGCTTATTGGCCAAGATTAAACTTCGAAAAGTTTAAAGTAATTGGGATTACGGCCATAGTAAACTTAATGGAAGAAAATTTTTACGATCCAACACGTTTAGGATTTAACTACCTTTATAAAGGGTTTCCCGACGATTGGTACCCCCCTCACAGTTATATAGAAGAGATATTATCCTTTATCGATCAACACGTAAAAGATGGAAAGGTTTTAGTACATTGTGCTATGGGGATATCTCGAAGTGGAGGACTTATCGTAGCGTGGATTTTAAAGGAAAACCCCACATGGGGTTGGAACGATGCCATGGACTATATAAATAAATCAAGGCTAATTTTTCCTGCCGTTGAAATAAGAGAGTCAATTCTCGATTATTTTGAATCTTTAGAAGGAGAAAGAAGAGTATTTTGATATTAAATATTGAAAAGTAATTGAAATCATAATTTTCTATTTTGAGTTGGAAAAATCGATTAATTTTTTAGTAATATTTTTCTTTTTTCGTAAATTTTTATTAACATCCTTAGATTATTAAATTGATGCTATTTATTTTCAATTAATGAGGATTGAATAATGTATTCGGATGATAATATAAAACGCGAAAGAATTCAAATTTATTTTGATATATTATGTGGTATCACATGCTCAATATCAGCTCTTATTGGCATATTCTTTTTTTTCTTACCTGAGCGTGGAGTTGTAAATCTTCCCCAATTCGTAATAGGTGTTATTTTTTGGATTGGTTATTTATGTCTATCAATATTTTTAATCGGTTTAGGAATTTTCACCCATTACAAAGAAAAGAATTTTTCACCAGATGACCCAAAAAGAAAGAAATTGAAAGCTCCCATGGTAAGCTAATTATTAACTTATTTTCTTTAATTGACTATTTTTTTTTGAAGATAAGAATTACAAAAATATTTAATATCAAAATTAGATCATTTAATAAAAAATATTATTAAAAAAATAACAATTGAGGAGATGTTTAATTGTCTGAATTTGAAGGAAAGATATTGAATTTACTAGAAAAAATAGACGAAAAACTTGATAAACTTTTAGGTACTAAAAGCTCTGGAAGCGTTGGAACGAAAACCGTAGTTTCAACGAAGTTAGAACCTCCTGTTGTAGTTTCAACGGGGGAAGTAAGTGTTAAACCTTCAGCTATAGTTGAAAAGCAAGAGGACGAACAAAAGGCTATAGAGAAGCCACCCGTTGAGGGGAGAAGGGTTTGTCCTGGTTGTGGTGGAACTACATTTAACACTGAAGAAGATCGATCTCAAGTACTATTCCAACAAGGTGGAATGAAGATTTATTCGAAACGATATATCTGCAAAAAGTGTGGAACTGAAGCTTAAGTCTGAATTAAAACAATCTTTTTTTAATCTTTTTTTTATTTTTCAAAAACAATCGCTATTTTACGATGGTTTCTTTTGGTTATCTTTTTAATTCTAACACAATTAAATGATAATAGTTCATAACAAGTCATATACAACATCAAGGTGAAATAAAATTCCTCCAATAAGAGTAAAAAATTTACTCAGATATATTCGAAATTTCACCCTGAACAAATTCACTAATAAAAAAGTACCTTATTCAGCACAAATTGAACTTACGCTAAGATGTAATGCAACTTGTCCTTTTTGTTCAATTCCTTTGATACCAAAACGCCTTAAATCTAATGAGATGACTACACATCAGATAAAATCGTTAATTGATCAAATATCTGAATTGGGGGTTAACGCGCTTTCTTTTACCGGAGGTGAACCAACGCTAAGGAAAGATCTTCCAGAATTAATCTATCACGCGGGAGTTATTCACGATTTTATAAACGGAATCGCGACAAATGGATATTTAATGCCTCAATTATTAAAGGAAAAAAGTAAGTTAGATGGCTTAGATTACATATTACTTTCTCTCGATTACCCTACAGCAGAATTACACGATAAAAAGCGAGGAATTAAAGTTTTTGATAGAGTTATGGAAACGATAACCTTAGCAAATAAAAGAGATATAAGCGTTATAATTAGCACCGTTGTTATGAAAGATAACATACAATTTCTTGAAAAAATCTGCGAATTGGCCGAAAACCTAAATTGTTCCATAGAATTATTTCCGTGCGAAGATATCATAAGAGATCATCGAAATCTTCAATATAAAATTAATAACATAGAAGATCTGATTCCCGATCTTTCAGTTTGGGCAAAATTAATTCATTCTTTAAGAACTAAATATAAAAATATCTTAACCGACCCTATTAGTATTAATGTCGTAGAATCGGGAGGCTTTGGAGGGGCTCCAGAATATCATCAAACGAGTTTGAGATGTCACGTAGCAGAAGCATATTTATTTGTGAGGTACGATGGCCTCATAGATTATCCATGCAAAATTCATCCTGTAAAAAGCTTTTACGCACTAAAAGAAACTATTAATAACATATATTACTCAAGGGAGGTAAGGGAAATAATGAAGCAGCACGACAACTATGATTTTTGCGATAAGTGTCGTTTGGGGTGTGCTATTGCCTCAAGTCTCCCAACAACATGGAAAACTTTATACTCTAAATATATTCAAGGTTATCTGAAAGGAAATTTAAGATAACATGTTTATATATTTATCTTTTGTTATTTATAGTATAGAATCTTAATTCCTAAATTGAGATAGTAAAATTTATTTAAAATTGTGTTTTTATAATAGTGAGGAATAATGGCAAACGAAGAAATTATTATCCAAATAATGCTTATTACCCTTGTAATGGTAGGTGTAGGCGAGATTCTTAATAGAATTATGGGCGTAAAAAGCGATGCCGTAAGAGAACTAAGAGAAAAATCAATAAACTTACGAGAACGAATGAAAACGGCTCAACTTACTGGAAACGCTCAAATTATGCTAGAACTCCAACGAGAATCAATGGAGCTAACAAAAATAATGATGAAAAAGCAAATGATTCCATCTTGTGTAAGATGTTTGATTTTTTTGGGGATCTTTGCTGTCCTTAATGTTGTATATGCTGAATACGCGGAAGGACTTCTTCCGTTTCCAATCTTAGTTTTTGGAACTGGATGGTGGGCCGTATACATCTTGTTCTCATTAACATTTAGCCTAATTCTTTATGGATTTAAGAGATTGTATAGAAAGCTGACTGGTAAAGAAGTTAAACGCAATAGGCCATCAATAATTGGAATGGCAGCCTCCAAATCAGAGGATTCCGAAAATGTTTTTCAGTTGACAAGACAAATTAAAGAACCTATCAATGAACGAGAATATATCGATGAACAAGAAGATTCTTGGAAAAACCGCGTTAAAAAATGACTTAAATTAGAAAATAAATTTTGAACATTCACTAATTTTAGATTGATTTAAAGTATGGAAGATCAAAACAATGTTAAAAAGCAAATGGCGCTCTATCTTATTTTTGCCGCTTGTATGATTACGCTAAACTATATTATTCAAAAGACAAACCAAATTATTATTGCACCTTTTATCTGTGGAAGATTTGGAAGTATAGAGTTTATCCAAATGTTTTATTGCTCTACTAGTCCTAATATGCCTGAATTTATAGGTTCAATTGTAGCCGTAGGATTTACCTACTCAATTAAATTTTTTCTAGATAAGTATATAGTTTTCAAAAAATCAAGCTTGAAAATAAAGGAAACTTCACAGGAGTTTTTCAAGTACTTTGGATTCGCAATCTTAACAACGATATTAAACGTAGGAATTCAATTTATCTTAACCAACTTTTTCAATGCACCTTTCGAAGTTAGTTTTGTAATCGCTTTATCTATTGGTTATATTACAAAGTTCTTTCTGGACAAAAAATATGTCTTCACAAAAGAATACTAACAAGCATCAAAAGCTAATCAGAATTTTTTAATCTCACCTTAAAAATTCATAACAATAACAACGCTTAAAGTTAATGTAATACAGTTTGGTTTAATTCTGACTAACGATTTTCTTTTTAACAAGATTACAATTTTAATTACAACTAGAAAAATTTAATAGAACAAAAATTGTTTATAATATTATGCCAGAGGAAAGAAAAGAAGAAGATGCGTCGATGGTAGACGCGTTAAGTTCACTCGGTTGGATTGAAGAGAAAGATTTGGAAGAAGAAGCTCCCCTTTCCGAAGAAGAGAATCTCACAGAACAATTAAATCTCCTTATGGAACAGAATAAACAAATAAACGAAGAAATCAGTAAGCTTAAAGAAGAAAACGAAAGTCTTAAAATTGCGTCTGATGCTCTCTCTCAAGAAAAAGAAAGAGCACTTCAATTGACTAATGAAACTAATTCCACAATAGAAAATGTTCTTCAAACAGTTGTTCAAAAAGATGAAGTTATAAATGAGCTCGAATCAAAAATTCAGTTATTAAGCGAAGCCACAACAAAGGATTCAGAGATAAGTCGTTCAAACGAGAGTAAAGAACAAGAAATTGAAACTCTAAAATCTCAGTTAGGAGATAAAAACCAACAACTTCAAGAATTAGATTTCTCTCGTAAGAAAACAAATAAAATTATTCAAGATCAAACTGACAAGATCAAAGAGTTAAATAATGTTATTAGCGATCAAAATCAGAAAATTCAAAACTTTACTTCAGAATTGGAACAATTAAAATCCGAGGAATCATCGCGTAAAGGGTTAGTTGAAAGACTACAAGAAAAGGACAACAAAATTAAAGAAATGAAGGAACAACTCCAATATTTAGAAAATGATACGGTTCAAAAATCAAAATTCGAGAAAGTCACGATATTAGTAGAGAAGAAAGACGAAATTATTACTGAAAAAGAAAAAGAAATCTTTAAACTTGAAAGCTTGCATCAATCTTACAATCAATCGATAAAAGATATGCAACAAAAGCTTGAAACTTTCAGTTTAGTAAAAAAGGATGTAGAGAAAAAAGAAGAAAGGATTAATAATTTAGTGCTAGAGATTGAAAAATTAACTCAAAAAAATATAACAAATGAAGAATTTATCAATCAAATTCAAGCGAGACTAGAAGAATCCCAAGAAAAATCTGGCAATGTTTCAGGAAAACTCGAAATAGAAATAATGAATTTAAGAAATACTATTGACGAACAAATAACCGAAATAAAAGACTTGAGGGAAAATGGAAATAAATTTAAAGACAAATTATACGAGATGGAACAAATCGAAGACAGGATTCTTACCGAAATGCAAAAGGTTAAGGACGAAAAACTGAAGCTTGAATCCAAATCCGACGTCAAAGATAGTGAGATAGTTGAGTTAAAGAAAAAAATTAAAGTTATGCGTAGAGATATTAAAAAATCTTAAACTTTTAAAAACTCTTATTGTAAAATTAAATTAAAAAAAGATAAAAAAATTAAATCAAATTCGTGCTTATTTTTCACGCCACTCTTGGCCGCACTGCCCACACTTATATTTCTTTCCGTAGATACGCGGGTAGTCCAGAATAATGTTGCTTTTGTCAATGGTTTCGTGAATCATCGTCTTAATTTCGGTGTCACATTTTGGACACTTTCTACGTCCTTCATGTTTATCAATGGTTAAAACAGAATCGTCAACTTTTCTAGGGCTGGCACTATAAGCACTTTCTTCCTTAATGTGTTCAATTTCTGCTTTTATATCGTCAGGAGTGACATCCTTAACTTCTGATTTGAGTTCTGGTTGAATTTCTGCTTTTATATCGTCAGGAGTGACGTCCTTAACTTCTGATTTGAGTTCTGGTTGAATTTCTGCTGTGCCTTTATCGGCTGCTGTTTCGGGTTCCAACACTGATTCCGCTCTTAATTGGACGCCGTCCGATTCTTTGTAATCCACTCCTCTATCTATCGCTGCGAGAAATTCGCTATCGTCCCCTTCTTCAAAGATTTTTTCATTTTGGGCACCAGCTCTCTCAGCATCAATGTGTCTAGCCCATTGACCCGCTTTAACTTTTTCTTTTACGTTACACGTACTTCCTTGCCAGATGTAAACTTTATTACCTAAATCAGCAATAAAACAATCTTCTGAATCTAGAGAATCTTTAGCGAATGGGACTTGGTTCATTTTCATAGTGTTAATTCCATCAAATTCTTCAGCTGAAACGCGATATAGAACATTCTTCCACTCTGTGAATCCGGCAAAATCCCCCGTAGATACATCTTTGAGAAGAGTTTTTGCGTAATTCTTCTCAACAACCTTCATAGCGCCCATAGTATTTATTGTTTTCATAAAATCAGATGTTTCTTGATTATGGTCAACAGTTATTATTTTTGCTGCTCCACCCCGTTGTTGGTCCAAAGTTCGAGCTTGTGCGGCCCCAGCTGTCTTTTCATCTACGCTACATTTACTTCCTATCCACACGTAAATTGTTTTATCGTCGTCCACGATGTATGTGTCTCCGATACTAAATACTGGTTTCTTAATTTCTTTTAAATTACCTTGATCGACTAAATATAATTTCAATAAAATACTCCTCAAGTAGAATTTTTTTAAAATTTTTATATTAAATATAAAAAACTCAAGCTTTTTAATTACTTGCAAAAATTAGCAAGGTCAAATGATATAATATGTGAATAACATCTGGGTTCGATTAATAATCTACGAGTGCAAGGTTAATTCGGTTAACGAATTCAGTAATTTGTGTAAGATCAATAGAAGAATATGCAATTCGAATTCCGTTAATGTTATCACTAGGTTTTTCTATGGGAATAACACCTACTTTATATTTTTTTAAAAGGTGATCTGCAAAATCGTTTGCGCGAAATTTCTTAGGATTTAGATTTACAAAAACAAAGAAACCTCCTGCGTTTGGATCTACTGAAATATCAGAATTCTTTATTTTTCTAAGTTCAGCATTAATTTTTTCGTATCTTGCTTTAAGGAGAGCTATTATTTTATCTCTTTTTTTAATTAAACCATCCGTTCCGACATCCTTAAAGAGCTTTATAATTAGACTTTGATAAAAATGATTAGAATTTGAAATCGTAGTTCTAATTAAACCAGATAATTTGTTATTAATCTCTGTTTTTAAAATATCTAGTTCTTCTTCGCTGTTTACCCAGTTTGGCTTTAATCCAATCGT
>DAOUUT010000206.1 GCA_030668025.1 Promethearchaeota archaeon | reverse complement strand
ATAAAATTTATTAATGAGACTTCGGACAATCAAAGCATAAAAGATCAAATCCAAAATATCAAAAATCAACTTCAGAACCAACTAAATAATTTAGATCAATTATTTAATGCCGCAAAAACTTTAGGCGAAACTCCTAAGTTTGATCAAGACAAAGTTTTGAATAATTCGCTAAACCAATCTTCATTTGAGCATAATTTTAACCTTGCAGATTCGTTAGATCAATATTTTGGTACTAATTTAAGAGAAGAACTGCTAAATAAATTAAATATGCAAATGCAAAATCCGCAAAAACAAAAGAAACAATTGAATCTATCGTTAGATATATTGACAAAAAATGCATTTGCTAATAAATCTTGGAATTCGCTATTTAACCAATCTATGAAAAATGCGATCGACGAGGCAAATAGTCAAAATATTAAGTTTGAAGCATTTAAATCGCTTTCTCATCAAATGCAACAATTAATGAATAGTTGCCCAAACATGCACTGTGGACAAAAAATATCTCAAAAATTACCCGAATTGACTTCTCAAACACTAGAGGCTTGTGAAACGCCTGACCAATTAAGAAACGCAACAGAATTCTTAAGAAAGATCGGATTAAATCCTGAAGCAGAAGATATTAAAAGAATTGGAAAAAAACTTGAAATGCCCGAAGAGGAAATATACGAATTAATTGAACCTAACTATCAATTACTTAAAAAAACAATTGAAAAGAAAGTAGCAGATTTTCAGCGAATTAACAATTTAATGAATCAAATTAAAGACCAACTAAATAAAGAGAGAATCAGAGAGCTTTTAAGCAGTGCGTTAGCTTCCGATAATAGGGATGCTTTAGGCGCAATTGGTCATTTTAATTTGAATGAAGCATTAAAAGGTGCTCAGCAAATTGGGGGCAAAGAAGCGCAAGATAAACTAATTGCGTGCTTATCCGCGGGTACTGGTGAAAACCTCCTTAAACAATGGTTTATTCATAGAAATAATCTACCAGAGCAAGTTAAATTAAAAGTTAAGGAATTAGCAAAAAAAATGCTAATTGAGTTAGGAATATATTATTCAAGGGCTCGTTTAGGTAGTGCAACGACCGGACCTACACCTGTTAACATAGTAAGACCATACACAATAGGAGACGACTTTGAAAATATAGACTTAGAGGAAACAATTTTTCATCTTCTAGAAAAGGGTAAAAAATTAGACCATCTTAATTACGACGATTTTTTTGTTTATGAGACCGCAAAAGGATTACGCTCGTTATGCTTTGAACTTGATATCAGTGGTTCGATGACAGGAGAAAAACTAGCATATATGGCAATATGTGTGACGATGTTAGTATATGGAATGAGGAAAGATGAGATTGCTATTGCATTTTTCGAGTCAGATACGCATGTTTTAAAGGAATTATCTAAAAAAGTAGATTTAGAAAAATTAGCCGATGAGTTGCTCTCTGTTTCAGCTAAAGGAGGTACAAGGCTTCAAAGTGCCTTAGAATGGGCAATAAAACAATTTAAAGAAAAATCAAGCTCCCGTGAAAAGCTGAACGTATTATTTACTGATGCTGAAATATACGACCTTCAGCAATCTATTGAAACATTAAGAATTTTCCGCTCTTTAGGGATTGATTTTATCTTAGTCTGCCCAGAATCCTCCTTTAATTTAAAAGAAGCAAAAAAAATGGTTAAAATCGCAGGAGGACAATTATTAACTATAAAAGATTGGAACGACTTTCCAAAATTAATTTCTGATATTATAAAATCGAGATTTTAGAAGAATGACAAAAAATAAATTATCAGAATTAATAATTGAGAAATATGGAATTGAAATATATAAGAAATCAATTGAGTTCCAGAAAAATAAAATTAATATAATTTCACTGAAAGAAGATCCAATAAAGATAAGATCAATCATTTTAGATAATGACCGGGAATTCCACCTAGTTATTAACGAGAAAAAAAATGAAATATTTCACGATTGTCCTACTTTTTTAATACATAGCGAAAGAGATGATAAGATATGTATTCATCTAATAAGACTTTTAACGATAATAAAACCGTCGATTTCTTTAAAAATTATCAACAATATTGACGATTATTATTTAACCTCTGAAGACTTTGGTTCCAAAAAGAAAAGTAAAAACTATTTGGAATTAGCTAATGCTTGTTTTGAATGTAAAAATTGTGTTGATGGATTAAATTATTTAAATAAAGCGATTATTAATCAACACGAGTGCGAATCGATTATTGAACGGTATTTGAAAACAGCAATTGAAAATAATTTATATATTGAATTTTTTGAATTTCTGCAATCAGCCTATGATAACGAGTTAGGACCATATCTTCTCAAATACAACCACTACATAGAAAAAGGAATTAAATTATTTCTCAATTCGGTCTCAGAATATACATTTTTTAACATACTTAGAATTATAGAATCATTTGATAGATTATTAGATGATTATAAATTTCAAAACGAATCTTTTGTTTCGTCTATACTTAAGAAATTGGAAAAAATGGCTAATTCAAACGATTTCAATGAAATGTACTTTTCAACTTTTTTTATAAAAAAAAATTACGAAACTCTTGTTAACTATAATCCGCTTTTTAAAGATTTAATACCTTTGAAGGCTTTTGAATCGTTTAAAAGCGAAATTGTAAGGTATTTCAAAAGCGAAATTGAGGATTTCTGCGTAATTGATAAACTAAAGCTAATGAAGAGGCATTTTGGAGTTTTTAAGATTCAAAAAGATGCGTACTATGACAAATATAAGGCTTATAAAAGCGAAATAAAAGAATTAGAAAAGAAAGTATATTTAAAGAAATTTGCCTTTCTCAATCTACTTAAAGAAAAATATAAAATCAAAAAATCTAAAGTTGACTTTAGAAAAAAGAGAAACACCTATATCGTTAATCACGATAAAGAGAACCTCAAAAACCCTGCTTACAATTACGTTATAAAACACATAGGGTTTTATGGAATAAACGATTCTACAATTAAATCTTCGGAAATTGGGGTTAACTATTTAATAATTAAAGAATTGTTTTTAGACGATTTAAACAACTTCCCAGATATTTTTTATTATAAAAAACAATTCTGGGGAGAAGAAAATAGTTACGAAATTAATTCTATAGATGTCTTTTCGTTAATAAGTAAACCTATAGAATATAATTACGACATTGACCAAGATTATTCTAATATTAACGACCTTATGATAATCGAATGGGATTTAGCTAGTAAGCCAAGACAAGGGAGCTTAGTAAATGCATATGGTGCTCAAATTGTTATCCCAGATCAAAACAATTCTCTTTTTCACGACTTGAAACCGTTCGATTTAGTTTATTGTCAAAAAACACCAGTAAAAATTGAAGGAAATATCGTTAAAAGAATCAATATAATCGCAAAATGTTCGTTTAATGACGCAATTAATAGTATTTCGAAAGGAATGGTATTTATTGAAGGATACTACCCTTTATCTCTTATCAAATCAGTTCTCGATAAAAAGATTAGCCCTTTTAAAGCTTATGAAATTATATCAAATAACCCAAATAGTGTGTTTGTCCCAAATTACCTTCAATTTGTAAAAGCTTTTAGAAAATTTTTATTCGATTTTATAAATCAAGAAAGAGAATTTATTTACCAAGAATTAAAATCTAATTCTGAAGAGAAAACGGATCAAATTTTAATCTTATTAAATTTAAGGACTGAATTAGCTGGATTAGATTTACCATTTTCTGAAATAATTCAGGAGTTATTACGCGAAGTAAGTAATCTGGATGAATTTAGAACGAAATTGCTCGAAAAAATTCATTCCGTCTTAAAAAATGTACTCACAGTAAGAGAGCTTGGGAGTACAAAGATTTTCGATCTAAAAAAAATGCGACATACGCAATTTGTCAAATATTCTAGTGAAATCCTAAAAATAAGAAAAGAAGAATTTGAAAAATCTAAAATACTTCAATCTTCTGAAAAAAACGCCTTATATAATTTATCCGAGTTTTTTAAAACCTATTACGGCAACCAATTTTCGAATATGTTGAATTTAGGCGTAAGAGTAGAAATAGATCAAGATATTTTTAATAAGATAATGTTTTATGCCTCTAAACTAAAGCTGAAATTGAACTTAATTAAAAAATAAACTTAGTTATCTTCAAATTGTTATTCCACATAAACCCCATCGTGTCTAAATAACCCAATAATTTAACATAATCAATCATAATTATTAACTAAATTCTCAAATATGAATATTTAAATCTTTATTTCGAATAATATTATTAGTAGACGATTATCTTTAGTGTTTGACTATTGAAATAAAATATTAAATTTATATACTCAAGGACGAAATTATCGGGTGTAACTATGAAATTATCTGAATATGGAAAAAAATTTCTGCATTTACCACTTCGTATAGACAAACACAATAAAGGTTATGTAGATTTTTATATTGGTCCTAAAAAATTACGTGAAATTGTTGAAAATGAGGTTCTAACATCACCAAACAAATTATTAACCGATTGCAAAGCTCTACAAAAAGATTTGTTTAAACAAGGTTACGATAAAAAAGGCGAACGATATTTAGAGAAATTACTGACGGTATTGAGGACTTCGATCGAGATATTAAACGGTATCGAGATTTCTATTAAGGAACAATTTTTAAGGTTATATGATGTAGCCTTGCGACCCGTAAATGAATCTGAATTGGAAAGCTTGAAAGAGGAGTATCGCGAAGCATATAGCGGTTCTGGAAGTCTAGAAGAACGCATGAAGGATTTAAGGGTGCGGCGAACGATTCCTAAAGGTAAGGTATTTGAATTATTTAAGAAAGCTCTCAGCATCACGAGAGAGCGAACTAAAGAATTGTTTGTCGATCTCTTACCTGAAAGTGAGCACATTAATATAGAGATAGTAAAAAATAACAACAATAATAAAATTAAATGGACTTATTACAATTGGTACCTGGGTAATTTTCGCTCCCGAATAGAAGTTAACCCGTATTATAACATGTATTGGACATTATTTCTGCCTGCTGCCGCTCACGAAGGATACCCTGGTCATCACACAGAATTTGTTGTCAAAGAACAGAGCTTATATCACGAGTTAAATCAATTTGAACACTCAATTCTGCTACTAAACTCGCCCAAGTTAATAATTAGCGAAGGTATAGCGAATACAGCAGTGAATATGCTTTTTAACTATCGGGAGCAAGCAGAAATTAGCTTACGAGAATTTTGTCCAGACTCGTCAAAAGAAGATTCTCTTGATGTAATAATGGCACAAAACAAAGTAAAAGGAAAAATGCCCCTTTATTTGTATAACCTTGCTTATCACGCGCTTATTGACGGGTGGAGTGAAGAGAGATTAATTCGTTACGCAACCAGTTTTGGAATCTTTAGCCAAGAAAATATAAAAAATCGAATAAAATTATTATTAAATCCAGTACATTCAACTACTGCTTTCTCGTATAATATAGGAAGCAGACTTATAATAAACAAATATGGGGAATTTCCTTCGGCTAAGGATTTTCAGGATCTGCTTATCAACCCGATTCTCCCCTCTGATTTAGTATAAAATGGCATTAAAATTTTTTTCATTAGCATTAGCTTTTAACAATAAAAGGTCTATCTCGTTTTTTTAGGAGTTTAAATAAATATTTTCAATTCATAAATTGCTTTGAAAAAACTAAAAATGAACATTTCATTTAACAAATAGAGTGAGAAAAAATGCCTGGTCAAGCAGAAGCAATACCATATTAGATGTTTATTATTAAAACATCATATATTTTCCTTTCTTTTTTAAAATGAGTAGTTTAAAAATATATTCTTATATAATTAAATAGATCTTACAATTTAACAAAATGTAATCTATGCCGTTTCATTTCTGTTTCAAATTAATAAAAAGTATTAGTTAAAAACAATTCACATAACAAACAAAGTGAGAAAAAATGCCTGGTCAAAGCGACGCAACACCATAAAACGATGTTTTTTATAAGAACATCACATATTTTCCTTTCTTTTTTAAAATATCATTACATCCCTTAGTTAAAGCCTTCCAATTTAACGATATAAATCAAAAAAATTATCTTCAAATATCCAAAAAGAGTTAAAGGATTGCAATATTTTTAAATTGAAAATATAACTTTATTAAGTATATTAATTAAAACTCTATTTTGTTGAAAGAAATGGTAAAAGACAGATTACAGCACCCATCCAAGGAC
Source organism: Promethearchaeota archaeon (assembly GCA_030668025.1). The sequence goes on along the minus strand of DAOUUT010000206.1, from coordinate 460 downwards.
ATTATAGAAAGCAAGGGAACGATCTTAAGAGGAAAAACTATATGTATGTGTTTAACTGGCTCGGTTGCGGTTATTAACGCTCCAATAATTGCTAGAGAATTAATGCGTTTAGGAGCGGATGTAGTTTCCGTAATGTCAAAAGCAGCTACAGAGTTAATAAAACCAACTTTAATGCATTGGGCTACAGGAAACCCTGTAATTACTCATTTAACTGGATCAGTTGAACATGTTTTTCTAGCGGGTGATAGACCTAATGCCGCTGGAAAAGCTGATTTAATTTTGGTCTGTCCAGCAACAGCAAATTCTATTTCTAAAGTCGCTAACGGGATAGACGACACCCCGGTAACAACAATAGTTTCAACCGCTTTTGGCTCATCTATCCCCATAGTCGTAGTTCCTGCTATGCATGAAAGCATGTATCATCCGTTAATCGAAAAAAATATTTCAGTTTTGAAAAAGT
>DAOUUT010000169.1 GCA_030668025.1 Promethearchaeota archaeon | reverse complement strand
AATTTGTAATTTAAATCTTGCTTCAAGATATATATTTCTTTCCACTAAAGCATTAATTTGCTTTATATTAATTCTTAAATTTTTTATTGATGCCATTCTAAATTAAAATTTGTGGAAGTTTTATTATGATTTAATTATAAAGATAACATAATTGTAACTCGAAATATTATATTCTGCTTATCTATTAAAATTTGGTGTTAGAATCCATTTCCAATTATTTTTTTAAAATATCATCAAGGCTGGTAAGCCTATTCTCCCTTTTTATATTAATTTTTTGTTAGAATGGTAATAGATAAATGGATTTATTTAATTGATTATTATATAAATAGAATATGATTGAAAAAATGAAGTCGGGATAAAAAAGGTATTTTCAGATGACTGCGTGATATTTTTAGAATATCTTCTATATAAGAATAGTGAATACAAAATTTTGATTATTTCACTAACTTCTAATAAATGTTCGAGCTATATTGAAATAAATATATATCATAATACTTTTTAATAATTTATTTATTTTATAATTAGTATCAAATTTCTAGAGTAGATGGTTATGGGCAAAATTAAGATTGGAATTATCGGAATTGGAAATTGCGCAAGCGCTTTAGTCCAAGGTATAGAATATTATCGAGATTCTAATAAAAGAGGATTACTTCGACCTAATCTTGCGGGTTACAATATTTCTGATATTCAAGTCGTAGCAGCGGTGGATATATCTGAAGATAAAGTAGGGAAGAACGTTTCGGAAGCAATCAAAGCAAACGAATTGGATGTAGTGGTTGATGGTCATAAAAATTCTAATGTTTTGGTCGTTATGGGGGATATTCTCGATGGTGTCATCAGTGAAACGGAAAAAAGCGTTAAACCGGCAAATCAAACCCCAATAAATGTTGCCAAATATTTTAAATCGACTGGTGTAGAGATATTATTATGTTTATTACCTTCTGGGGCTGATAACGCCGTTAGATTTTACGCAAACGAAGCTATTAAAGCTGGTTGTGCTTTCATTAATGCAACGCCTACAAAAATCGCAACTGATAAAGAATATGCTAATAAATTCCATGATGCAGGCTTACCTTTAATTGGAGATGATTTACAAGACCAATTTGGTGCAACAATTTTACATAAAATGATACTTCAACAAATGCTTGATCTAGGAATAGATATAAAAGAAAGCTATGCTTTGGATGTAGGTGGTGGAGCTGAAAGTTTAAACACGATTTACCGAACGCGAGAAACAAAACGAAAAATTAAAAGCATGTCTGTAGCGAGAACCCTAAATATTGACGCTCCAATTGTTGCAGGCACTTCTGATTGGGTTGAATTTCTCGGTAATAGAAGGAATACAATGCTCTGGATTGTTGGTAAAGGCTTTATGGGATCAGAAATTATTATGGATATTAAGATTCAAACTGAAGATGGTCCTAATGGGGGCTCTATACTAGCGGATGTGATTCGGGTGACTAAAATAGCAATAAATCAAAGTGCTGCTGGGTCTATTGATGAAATTTCTGCTTACGGGTTTAAAAACCCACCGAAATCTCCGAAAACTCCGGCTGAAGCCAGTAAGAATTTAGCTAATTTTATATTAGGTATAAGAAAGGAGGCATAAAATCCATGGAAAATAATTCAAAGATTAATCCAGAATTTAACGATGTTTCTGATAAAAAAGAAATTCGGATCGCCTTAGCTGGGCTTGGTAATTGTGCATCTGCTTTAATTCAAGGTATTGAATTTTACAAAAACATCAAGGAAGAAGATATGTATGTTAATGGGTTGATGAACCCCAGTATTGGTGGATATCTTCCACGGCATATTAAAATAGTTGCTGCTTTTGATGTATCAACAACAAAAATCAATAAAGATGTTTCAGAGGCAATTTATGCGGAGCCTAATTGCTGTCATAAGATTGTAAATCCAGAGAAAATGCCAAAGACAGGAGCTTTGTGTTACCCCGGACCAATTTCAGATGGATGTTATGTAAGTAAAGATGGACGAATATCAACATTTGATTATTTTAAAGTATATGATGAGAAAAAAATAATACCAGTTGATATTGCACAAACGCTTAAAGAAAATAGGGCTGAAATTCTAATTAATTTTTTACCCGTTGGAAGTCATAACGCTTCTAGAATATATGCTCAAGCAGCACTTGATGCAGGTTGTGGATTTATAAATGGGATTCCTGAATTCATCGTGTCTGAACAAATTGAGGGCGATAAAGATTGGGTTGCTGAATTCGAAGCTAATGGGTTACCCTGTGCTGGTGATGATATTAAATCTCAAGTTGGTGCTACAATTGCACATCGGGTTTTGGCTAAGATGTTTTTAGATCGGGGCGTAGTTGTAAATGAAATGTATCAGTTAAATATCGGAGGTAATGGCGATTTTTATAACATGAAATTGGAAAATCGTTTAGCTACTAAGCGAAAATCAAAAACTTCTGCAGTTACTTCCGTCCTTCCATATCCAATTAACTGCAGAATTGGTCCAAGTGATTTTGTTCCTTTTCTTGAAGATAAAAAAATTTGTTATATTAGAATTAATGGTACGACGTATGGAAATTTACCGTTAGTCTTAGATTTAAAAATCAGGGTTGAGGATTCTCCTAATTCGGCAGGAGTTGTGTTAGACATAATCCGCGCTATGAAACTTGCCTTAGATAGAGGGATTTCGGGAATTTTAGAAAGTGTTAGTTCTTTTAGTTTTAAGCATCCACATATTCAACCACCTTCAGATATAGTTGCTAAACAATGGGTTTCAGAATTTATCGAAGGCAAACGCGAGCGCTAATCGCTTTAATTTGTTTTATTTTATTTTAAAAATTATTTTTCTTAGATTATTTAATCAATAGATTATTTTTTATAATGGTGCATAGTGTGGAAAGCGTTATTTTAGCAGCGGGATTTTCTTCTCGATTCAATTTTGGAGATAGTTCATTCAAAAAGTTTCTCTTACCGCTCAAGAAAACAATCATATTAAATTACGTAATTACCGGGATGTATTTTGCGGGGATTAGGAAAATAAATATTGTTGTTGATGACACGGTTGACAAATCACAAGTCGTTAGTTGTTGTTATGATTTTGGCAAAGAAATCAATTTAGATTTTGAGGATTTAAAAATAAATTTAATTGAAAATAAGTATTCTGAAAGAGAAAATGGATATAGTCTATATTTAGGTGCAAAAGCAGTATCATCTAATAGTTTTGTGTTATCCATGGCAGATCATATTTTTTCAAAAAACATCTACGCTGAACTTTTAACCAATTATAACAAAGATGACATAGTCTTAGCTACAGATCCTATGAGCATTAAAGGAATTTACGATTTACAGGATTGTACTAAAGTTTATGGAGAAGATTTCTACATAAAGAAGATAGGAAAGCAAATCAGTAATTACAATAGGCTTGATATGGGTGTTTTTATTATGAAAACTGATATAGTTCAAAAAACTTCACGAAGTATTGAAAAAAGTCGTGAAAAGTTTGGAGTTTCAGATATAGTTATTTCTGCTATTAAAGAAAATTTAAAAGTTTCTTATTTTGATTTTCCTAATACAATTTGGGTTGATGTAGATAATGACTTTGAATATGAAAAGTTAAAGAGAAATTTTGACGAATCAAACCAATTCAAACCTTTTAATTTGGATATCTTTTAATATTCTTACTATTAAACGATTTTTAAAAATTTTAATAATCGTTCAGTAGAATTTCCATCGATATTTTTGTGATATAATCTCCTTGTTTTTAACCTTCTCTCTTCAAAGTCTTTTTCTATATTATGAACATTTTTTATAGCTTCAATCAATTCTTTTCCCGTGAATAATAATGGTCCAGGAGCAATTTGTTTAAAGTCATAATAAAATCCACGCCCCTTTTTCATAAATTCCTCAAAGTCGTATGTAAATAATAAGATTGGTTTGTTTAATAATAGAAAATCGCAATAAACTGAAGAATAATCTGTAATTAAAATATCTGTTATACATATTAATTCTTGAATATCAGCATTTTTTGGTGCTTTTTTGATATTCGAATAATTCTTAAATTCAATAATTTGTTCAAACATATGTGCTTTCATAATTAATATCGAATTAGAACTCTTTAAAACATTGTTTAACTCAATTAATTCCTCTTGTTTAAACGGTAATTTAGCGGTAAAGGAGCTATCACGGAAGGTTGGTGCGTATAATAAGACTCTTTTAAAATTCTTAGCTAATTTGTATTTTTTTCTAATTAGGTTTTTTAGTTCTAAATCTATAGAAAATAAGATATCATTTCTGGGATAACCGGTTGTAATTATTTTTTTAGGCGATATCTGAAAATAATTTACAATAAGCTTTTTATCTTTTTTGGTGCCTGAAGGAGTAACAAAAAAATCCATAAAATTATCATTCACAATCTTCAATTTAAGATATTTTGCTAGTTTACCATACTTAATAGGGCCATGGACTGAGCTATTTCTTTTATTTTGCACACCATGCCAAGTACAAACAAAGATAGTATTAGGAGAGAAATCAATAGGTAATACATCAAATACTCCATGAGTAGTGAAAATAAATTTCGCCTTTCTTAATAGCTTAATCGTATTTAGCTCAAATTTATAAACTGCCTGATATCCTTTAGCTTTAAATTCCCCTAATAAATCACGAGAATTTGTAATCCAAATTACTTTATATTCAGTATTTTTAACTAAATATTGAAATATATATTTTGTATTGTCTACAAATGCCTTTCCTCCATATGCACTCAATAAAATCAAGTTTGCTTCGACTTTATTACTAAATAACCTTGAAATTGTTTTAATAACAAATGAATATCCAATTTCTTGCGTAAATTGATATAATTTCGTTGATTTTAAAAATGTGAACTTATTAAGAATTTTATTAAAAATATTCATTTCTTCAATCCTCCTTATTCATTTCTTTAAAATAGTTAAAATATAATTTGTTTAATTAAGTTCGAAAACTCGTCTTTACTTTTTTCGATGGAAAATTGATCATAAATCTCTTTAATGTCATTATCAGTAATTTTATGAGATAGTTTTATCATTTCGTTTATCGCTTCTATCCATAAAGATAATTTTAAGGGAACTACCTTAAGAAAATCTTTTTCGATGAAAAAAGAATTTGCACCACAATTGGGGGAAGAAATCACGGGAGTTTTACTTACAAAACTTTCTATAATAATTCTTCCAAATGCTTCAGTGCAAAATGTTGGAACTAACGTTAATTGAGAACTTTGATATAATTTGTTTAATTCTCTTTTACTAATTTGATCATAGTTAATAATTTTGTTATCAACCTTCTCTAATTTAGCAGTAGGTATCTTGCTTCCTACAACAACAATTTTATAATCTTTTGGAACGAATTGGGATAATTTTAAAACAAAATCTAATCCTTTATGTGAAGCGTTGAATTTTGGGATTACAATTAATAACTGATTTTTCTTTTCTGAGGATTCTAGAGGCGAATAGTTTTTTATTGGTGTAATATTTGCTACTTTGATTTTTTTTGAGTCTAAATTGTTTGATAAAATCTTCTTCATTAATTCTGAAGCGACTAAATTTACCGTTGCTTTATTTAATAGAAATAAATTAATTTGGCAAACGAAATATCGAAATTTATAAATTTTCGTAGAAATATTTGAGCTCAAGGAATATTGCCATCCTTGGCCTTTATTTCCAATTAATACCCTTAGCGATCTCCAATAATTAATACAATTATTACATGTTTTTTTGTTTTTTAATCCAGGACATGCTTTTCCATATCCAATTATATCAATATGTTTAGGACACACATCAGAAGTATCGCGTACAATACTAATTATGGGTATTTTTTTAATATTAGCAGAAATAATAGCTGGAAAGGTAATTCTGCTTTGCGTTATTATAATATTTGGTTTAAATTTATTTATTCTTTTTAATATTTTTGGTATAAAAACAAAATAACTTAGGCCTAAAGGATTTAAGAATTTTTTGATTAACTTATTTGGGTTAAGCGCCAAGATTTTAAGTTGGAACTCTTTGTTTTCTTTTAAACCTTTGAAAATATTTAAAAAGCTCTTGGCAGCACCCCCTGCTGAAGTTTTCTCATAAGGAACAGTTACCAATAGAATTTTGATCATTTTTTACTTCAAGTTGGGTACTATGGTTTAAAATTTTAATTTGAATTTAGTATTTAATTAAGGTATAGAGTAATTGGAAATTGTTAAATATTTTTATAACATAAACTCAATCCCTTACATTATAGATTTATAAAAATAATATAAACATAAACTCAATCAATTTTAAATTTCAGTTATTCTGAGTTTAACTTGTTATTAAGATCAGTCTAGAATTTTAATAATTAACTTAAAATCCAATAGTTAATTAATTCTAATTAATATCATGATTGATTTAATACCGTTGGAAAAAGTTATTAAAGAAAATCCCCGAGTTGAAGAACTTGAAAAACAGGGATATATAATAAAGCCGGAAAAAATTGACGGTTATTTAGAAGGCTTTAAAGGGCGTACTACAACATTACCTAATAAAGAATATTGGAGCGAAAAAGTAGCCTTAATAACGGGTATTAGTGGCTTTGCAGGAAGTCATTTGGCAGAACAACTATTAGATTTAGGGTGTGAAGTTCATGGTACGATAAGAAGACACGCTGTACCTATGTATGAAAATATCGAACATTTAAGGGGTAATATATCTCTTCACGAAGCGGATATTACGAGCGCTGAAAGAATTTTATCTATCTTTGAAGAAATACAACCTAACGCAGTATTTCATCTCGCTGCTGAGTCATTTGTTCCAACTTCATTTCGAGAACCCGTTAGAGTTATTCATAATAACTTAATAGGCACCATTAATGTGTTTGAAGCAGCACGTAGATTCAAAACCGGACTAGATAGTTTGCAAGTTGCTTGTAGTAGCGAACAATATGGGTTAGTAGATCCTAGAGAAGTACCAGTAACAGAAGATTTAAAGAAAAATCCCTTCCGCCCGAGAAGTGTTTATGGGATATCAAAATGTGCCACTGAACAAGTCGCATGGTTATATCACAATTCATATGGAGTACCGAGTATTATTTCGCGTGGCTTTAATCACGAAGGACCTAGGAGAGGGATTCAATTTGTTACTAGTGTAGTCCATAGACAAATTGTAGAACTTTTAGAAAATAAAAGAGATAAATTTGTTATTGGAAACCCCAACGCTATTAGAGATTTTACACACGTTAAAGATACCGTTAATGCTTACATTATACTTAGTGAGAAAATGAAATATGGAGAACCATTTAATGTGTGTTCAGGAAAAGGAATAACCGTTGCTGATTATGTTAAATTAGCGAAGAAAATCTACAATATAGAAGCTGATGTGTTTATAGACCCTCAACGTATGCGCCCTAGCGAAGTACCCTTGTTAATTGGTCGGAACGATAAGATATTTAACGAAACAGGCTGGAAACCGGTAAGATCAATTGTAGAAATTATAAAAGAAGGAGTAGAATACTTCCAATCTCATCCAGAAATGCTTGGAATCGAAGCTCATTAATTATTATTTAATTTTTTATAAATTCATATTTTGAAGGTTTTACATCTTTCTATAACAGTTTTTAGAAATTATAATTTTTAATTAAATAGAAAAAATAAGATAAAATTATAAGTTCAATACATTTTTTTGAATTTTAATTAATTCCATTATACCCTTTTCTCCGACTTCGATTATTTCGTTTAATTTCTCCTTGTTAAACGGTAATCCTTCCGCAGTTCCTTGAATTTCGATCAATTCTAAATCTTCGTTCGCTACTAAGTTAAAATCGACGTCTACTGTAGAGTCTTCTTCGTAATTTAGGTCTAAAAGAACCTTGCTGTTCTTTAGTCCAAGCGATATACCTGCAGTGACCTTGTAATCAGGAAATTCGTATATTCTTTTTTCGTTATATAAGTAATTGAGGGCGTCAAAAACGGCAACAAAAGCTCCTGTGATCGAGGCGCATCTTGTACCGCCATCGGCTTGTATGACGTCGCAATCAATTCTAATCGTACGTTCGCCAATTTTGTCGTAATT
>DAOUUT010000050.1 GCA_030668025.1 Promethearchaeota archaeon | reverse complement strand
TAGAAATAAATATACTTAGGAGTTAATATCAAAATCATCACTTTTATAAACTTTTCTGCCAAATTCCTCGAATCCAATAGATTTTATGAAGTTATAAGACACTATATTATCTTTATACACTTCACATCTAAGCTCTTTGACGCCTTTCTTTTTAAAATAATTCCATGCTGCCATACCTATAACTGTTCCAAGCCCTTTACGTTGAAAACGAGGGATTACTCCTAGTCCTGCGATTATACCATATTCATTTTTTGGTCCTTCAAAGTCTAGTATAACAAATGCGGCATCGGACCCATAGACCCTAGCGATTAAAATTATTGTTTCTGGATATTCTAAAATAGTCTTTAAAGATTCAAAGGATATCATAGAGTATGGTGTGCTTGATGTTAACCATGATCTGTTATAGAGATATTTTACACTCTCTAAATCTTCTACTTTAGCTTCTCTTATTTTGGCTCGAAGTATATTACGCTCCACTTTTTCTGTAAGCATTTTCTCAAATTCGGGCGTAATTTTATCAACGGGTAATTTCATTTGAATGTACTCCATTCCCGTTGTAGCTAATTCGTTCTCGATTTCTTCTTCTGTTTTATATTTTTTTTCAAACGCCAGGAAAAAGCTACGAACCTTTCTTTTCTTTAAACTTATTTTTGATTCTGTCATGATATGTTAGATTTTATTAATTGAATTAATCAACTAGTATTATTAAATGATCAAAAAATTAAAAAGTTTTTTGAAGTAATAATTTTATAACTCAAAATCTTCTTTGCGATAAGACTTTTTTCCAAATTCTTCGAAATTTAATCCTTTAATAAAATTATAAGATATTTGATTATCCTTATAAACTTCACACCTTAATTCCTTCAAGCCCTTCTCTTTAAAAAAGTTCCATGCCGCCATACCTAATATCGTACCTAATCCCTTACCTTGAAAGCGCGGTAGGACCCCAAGCCCTGCTATAACACCAAATTCTTTATTTTCACCTTCAAAGTCTAAAATAATAAACCCTCCATCAATATTGTAAATCTTTGCTATAAGAAAAACTGTGTCTGGGTCGTTAAATATTTTTTTTAGAGAATCTTTTTCGATAGGTCTAAAAGGAGTATTAGATGTTAACCAAGCTCTATTATAGATATTTTTCACGGTTGCAAGGTCTTTTTCTGTTGCTTCACGGATTTTAGCGTGAAAAATCTTATGTTCAATCTTTTCTTTTAAGGAATTCTCATATTCTTTAGTAATTTTGTTAATAGGTAATCTCATTTGGAGATAAACCATCCCCTGATCGAGAATCTCTTTTTGGATTTTGCTAATTTCACCCTTTTTACCACTTTCTTCAATGTGTAAAAAATAAGTTCTTAAGGCTTTCTTTTTAAAATCCAGTTTATTCTTCAAACCTTTGCCTTTTCGACTCATCTTATTCAAAAGGAGATTTAGGGTTTTAATATTAAATTTAAATTACTTCTTATGGTGTTTTCGATTTCATCATTTATTATAGCACGACTTCTTAAAATAGAGATTCCTTGCTGAATTTTTTTGGCTAAACTTTTATCATCAATAAGATTTTTATTTTCGCTCGAAAATTCAAAATTAGATCTTAAAGACATGTCTTCTTCAATTCTATCATTGAGTGTTTTTTTAAAATTAACCATTGTATTAGAAATTTCTTGATATATATTATTTGGATCATTTGTAACGATACCTGGGAGAACTAGATCCATTTTTTCTTCCATCGTATCTTTATTTTCAATAAACATAACATATAATGGCATGTAAACCCACTGAATTGGTCGGGAAAATAGTTCTGATTGATTGTCGTTTAATGACCAAGATAATAAGTTTTTTGCTTCTTGCAGACAATTTCCATTACTAGTTCGAATAATATTTTTTATTTGTGAATACAGCTCTTCTATCCTTATTTGGATAGACTCAATTTCCGAAATTGTTTCTTGTTTTTCTTTTTCAAAAGCAGATAAATCTTTATCTCTATCTTTTAACTTAAGATCTAACGACGAACCAAACACCTCTAATTTTTTCTTTGCTTCCATATCAATTTGGAACGCTCGTTCTTTTAACTCCATATAATTTTGAGTTAGTGAAGTTATCATACTAACAAAATTATTGCCTTCATTTATCAAATACCTGAAATGTTTCTCAAAAGGTTCAGTAAGATCATTAAAAACTTTACTCTTTAATATCTCACTTTGGGTATAGAATTTGTTCTTTTTAGTAATATCTTCTAATTGCCTTTCAGCTGTCTTAAATAATACTGATATATTTTCAATTACTTTCCTTTTTTCATTAACTTTCCATTGATCACTTTTATCGCTTTCTAATGCAATTTGATCTTTCATCTGATTAGAGTCAATTTTTTGGGATGTCTTATTTATTTGAGATGAGTAACGGGTATTTATATCTTTTAATTGAACATTTAAATCAATTAACCATTTGTCTACTTCTTTCCCAATTAATTCAATCTGAGTGTCCCATCTTAAAGCATTTCCTTTCATATAATCAATTAAATATCGATATTTTTCCGCAATATCTAAAGCCTGTTCAGTAGTAAAATTCGTCTCTAAAGGCATATAATCCGTAATAGGCTTGAATTCTACTAACGGTAATAACTTTGTTAAAGTTTGAAGGAATTCTGGATTAACTAATGCGTTAATTTTTAACTTTTGAAATTTTGAATCTTCCTTTAGACCAATTTCTTCTGCTTCTTTATCAATATAAGATAAAACTTCGATAATTTTGTTTAATTGCTCAAATTTTGTAAAATTCTCAATATTTCTTAAATGGTGCCCTATTACAGGCTGTCTTGGAGGGTTAGAAAGCTTTCCTTTTTTTGAAAAAACCTCTAGCCCATCTAAAACAATATGTGTACCAATAGCACCTTGGACACAAAGAAATGGCCATAATAATCTAGAAAATGATATAACTCTCTCATCGTTTTTAAAATTTTTTGTTAACAAATAAAACGCTAATGCTAATTCGTCATATTCTTTAATTGGTGGTAAATTTTGACGAGTAGTAAATAAAGGTAAGATTTGCTGATTGCCATGGATTGACATAAAATGAGCTCTCCCAATTTTAATTTGGTAAATTATTACTGATTAAAAATATCTAATTAATCATTACTAAAAATTCTATTTTTTTTGTATTGATTTTCAAATTTTTCATTAAAAAGAATTGAAAAAGAAAAATTTAGAGATTTATTTAAGTTGTTCGTAATGGTTGGCAATTACTATAATTAACAATGATAGTAAGATCAATAACGGAGGCAAAGTAGCTCTTACGTGGTAAAACCCCAATGTTTCCATTAAGCCTTGAGCTATTCTTCCGAAGAAATAGATGAAAAACCCTAGTGCGTTTAAGGCGTAAGATCTCCTTAGGACTCCAAATGTTTTTAAAGCTAAATACACAAATAGGATTGGAATGAGTAACACCATCAAAGGTAATAAAATAAAGTTAAGTACAAATCTACCTGCGGGGTACCCAAATATAGTTATTAATTCAATTCCTACGCTATAAGGAGCTTCATTAAAATCGGGATCCATAAAAAGTGAGTCAGGTAAAGTAAGTGCGAGAATTCCAATTACAATTGGGAAGAGAATCAGGAAGATCTTAAGTGAAATTCTAATACGATTTTTTTTTAAAAGCGTTTTAACTTTGGATTTTAAATCTTCCTTTTCTGATGGCTTTTCTTCTTCAGTAAATGGAGGAAAAATCAGAGTACCAAAAGCGCCCATCAAACAAGCTATACCCAACCAAGTCGAAAATGTAGCAAATCGATATAGCACCATCATTAATCCTACTAACTCTAAATTAGACATCGTTCCTTCTAATTCAGGTGCATAGAAATAATACACAATAAAAAATACTCTCCCTATCGCTAAGAACAGAAATAATAATGAGAAGTAAAACCAATAGAATTTCTTAGATGTTCTAAATCTCATTAATAGGAAATATGCAAATATGAGAAAATAAAAACCTACTATTGCGTAATAAAGGCCCGACTCTATTGAGTCCCAAATATCGAAGTACTGGAAATTCCCTTGAAAAATCATATTTGATCAAGCACCAATTTAATTCTACAAAATAATTTGATTTAATAACTTAAAATTATAATAATACTATCTTTTAGTTATATAAAAATTTATATTAAAAAATAGAATCTCAAAACTGATTGCTGTATCCAAACTAAGGAATAATCTTAAAATACAAATATTATCGATTATTCTAAAAACTATTATTGTAAAGTTTTGATTAAAAATGAAGATCGAGGACAATATTGATACATTTAATTCATTACTTCGACGACGTGGATTTATTTGGGGGCCTTTTCCAGAAATATATGGCGGCTTAGCGGGATTTTATTCGTACGGCCCGGCTGGAAAAGCATTAAAAAATAATGTAATTTCAACTTTTAGGCGCGAACTCCGAGCTTTTGGTTTTAGTGAAGTCGAATGTCCTGAAATTTTACCTAAAATCGTATGGGAGGCATCAGGACATTTAGAACGTTTTATTGATCCCGTAATCCGTTGTAAAAAGTGTAATACGATGATAAGAGCCGATAAATTTCTCCAAGAACAACTTCCAAATCAAACGATTGATGGGTTATCTTTTGAAGATATGGACAAATTAATAAAACAGCATGGATTTACTTGCCTAAAATGTGATACTCCATTTGGAAAAATTGAAGAATACAATTTAATGTTAAAAACATCGGTCGGTAATAATGTTACCGCTTATTTACGGCCAGAAACCGCAACAACAACGTACTTATTGTTCAATCGCTTGAACCAGGACGCACGAAGGCAATACCCTCTAAAAGTTTTCCAATACGGAAAGGCTTATAGAAACGAAATATCTCCTCGACAACAAGTTCTTCGTATGAGAGCTTTCGAACAATTTGAAATCCAGCTATTCATAGGGAAAGAGCAAGAAATGAATTTTGAAGAATTTGAAGAGATAAAGAGTACCAAATTACCATTATTGGACTGGAAATCACAAGAAAATAAAATTGTTATTCCAAGCAGCATATCACTAGAAGAAGCCATAAACACAGGCATTCTTAAAAAACCTGCTTTTGCCTATTGCCTATTTTTAGGATATTACCTCATCTCGAAATTGGGATTTCCGGAGGAAACCATTAGATTTAGGCAACATTCTCCCAATGAAATGGCTCACTATGCAGATGATGCGTGGGATTTAGAAATTAACACTAAACAATATGGATGGGTAGAAATTTGTGGAATTCACGATAGAACAGACTACGATTTAAAAAGGCATGGAAGCTTTTCAAATCAAAATTTTGAAATTCCAATGAGTACGGATACGAATTTAAAAGAAATCCCCCAAATTCTTGAAATTGCTTTTGGTCCCGATAGAATTATATACACCCTCCTTGAAACTACCTTTAATGTTGAGGATGAGAGAATAATTTTGAAGTTAAATCCTCAACTTGCTCCTAACCTCGTTGCAGTATTTCCGCTAGCAAGAAATAAAGAAAATATTGTAGAATTGGCGAAAAAAGTACATAAAGAAATACTTGACAATCGAAATACTTCATTTTTTGATTCAGCAGGATCAATTGGAAAGAGATATAGACGACAAGACGAGTTAGGAACGCCTTATTGCATAACTATAGATTACGATTCTTTAGACGATAATACGGTTACCCTTAGATATAGAGACACTATGGATCAAAAGAGAGTATCAATTTCAGAAATTCTGAAAATAATCAATAAAAATTAAGAAAAAAAATAAAGTTGAAATATCTTAAATAACTGAGGTAATCAGAAAAAAATATTAAAGAGAAGAACATTTTTTTAAAAACTATACTGATATTAAAAAATAATTAAAAGATTTATTATGAATTTTATCAATGTCTTTGCTCTAAAAATGAAAGGAAATAAAGGATTTAGAAAGACTAAAGTAATTTTATGTACTTTCTTCATTTTTATGTTCGTATTTAATGTATTATACTTTAATGATAATTATTTTCAAAAGATTAATCCTACTAACGATTTGATTTCTCAGGATAATGTTGAATTTAACGCTGATGAAATAAATCTTGCAGCGGGTCCAGAAATTTTTCAAGACCCATTCAAGGTTAATTTTGATGATCTCTGGAGCTTTTTTAAAGCTAATTATGAATCAGATTTAACCTTAGATGTAAACACATATTTTCGAGAAGGTAATTATACAGGAGATATAAATATAGGAGATGATAAAGTGTATCCTATTGACAATTTACTTCTATATAAAACCCTTTTAAAAGATGATATGAATGCATATGAAACGTTTGATACGTATTTGAAATTAAAAGAGTCACCTTTATGGTATCAAAACAGTACTGACGATTATGATTATGCTTATGGTTTCGTAAGGGCAGTTGATAACACTACGGGTCAAATATTTGACGAAAAAAGATATTTAACCGACAATCTTATGCCGATCTCTCTATTAATTGAAAATATTGGCAATGACATCGACGATATTACCATTAATAGCATTTCCCCTAAGGATTCAATTGAAGAAATTTTTAATTTAATAAATTCAACTCAATTTTGGGATGATGCAAACGAAGGATTCAACGATCATAACGCGACAACAGACAAATACGCAGAAAGTAATATGAACGCGGTATTAGCTATGCTTCAAATTCACCGAATTTACGAAGAGGTTGATCCGACTAATGCTATAAAGGATAGAGCTCTTGAATTGGCAAATATTACAATCAACAAACTTTTAGAAAAGCTGTGGGATACTCCAAATGGAGGGGGTTTTTCTTATTATAGTAATGCTACTTGGGGTTATGAAGTGGCAGGTAGTAATTATAAATATTTACAAACTAACGCTTTAGGAATTATAACTCTATTAGAATATTGGATTGGATCTGGAATGCAAAAGGATTCCACCTATTTACAAAACGCGACTTACTTGTTTGACAAATTAGATGTATTATGGAATGGAACTGCATATGAAAGAAATCGTGATGCTGGTTGGGACGTAGATACAGGAGAGATAGAATTAGAATCAAATGCTGTTATGATGTCGGCATGCTTAAAATTATTCGAGTATACTGGAAATATTACTTATTACGATAGAGCTTGTAATTTATCTAATGCTTTTGAAAGTTACTTTTACGATGGAGCGGTTAATTCTTATAAAACATCAATAGATCCAGTAGATAACGACAAGAATTTCTATGCTAACCTTAAACTGTGTGAGGCTTATTTAAACGCATACGATATATATAACAGTACAACGCTAAACTCGTTTTACAACGTAACTGATGAAATTCCTGATTATATATTTTATCTAGACACCCTAAACATTACCAGTATTTATTCTTTCATAAAATCCAATCAATATTACAATGTTACAACAAAAAATTATGAGCAATTTACAATTGAGTATAATATTGACAATGCAAATATTAGTTATATCTTCAAAAATCCCGAAAAGGTAATCTTGGACACAACAACACATCAAATGACTGAAAATTCCACAACTTTGTTATACGATATAACTGATACATTCGAAATAGAAAAAGGGTATTATCTCCAATTATTTGCTAATTGTTCGAATTTTGACATAGCTCACACTCTAAAACAGTTTAATGTAATTTCTGGATTGATAAATCACTCGATCCAAGGTTTACCAGACATATTATATCAAGGTCCTGTTTCAAATATTATAATACCAGTCAATAACACCCGCAATAAAGACATTAATTTAACAGTCTACTTGGAAGGGGATAATATAAATAGTGAAATTCAAGATATTACATTTAATACTCTCGTTTTAACTAATGTTTCATTTAACCTTGCTACTACCCTCGGAGCCACTATAGGACCCCATACGTTTAGTATTACTTTCAAAAACGGAACCATTACGTATTTAGAAATAATAATCTTTATTGATATTGGGCAATCATTTGAATATACAAATTTACTTTATGAAAGTTATATTGTAAGTGGAGGAAGTGCGTTAGTATCAATGAGTTTAATTAATTTTCTACCCGATAACACTCAAACGTTTAATGTGAGTTTCTTCGAAGATGATTCCTTAATTCTTAAAGAAGAAACTCTTTTATCTAAAAACGAGATCAAAAGCGTATATTATAATTTGAATCTTACTGATAACGAAACACATCTTGTTAACGTAACAATGGAAATTTCGAAGGGTTCTACAGTCTTTTACACTAAACAATTTTATGTTGAAATTATTCAAAAATTTGAAATATTAAGCGTATTTTTTCCTGAATTTATTTCTCAAGGCGTTGCTGCTCAGTTTATTATGAAGATTCAAAACAATCAAGAACAATCTGAATCCTTTAAGCTATATATGAATGGAGCTCTTATAGAAACCAATATTGATGGATTAGGGCCGGGAATTAATAGGCTTGTTGCTGAAGTAATTCCTAGTATAAATCCTTATGATTTTGGAATTGTTTCTTATACATTTGAATTGAGAGACAGCTTTGGTGAAACTGTTGTGCAATATTACTTCGAAGTAAGATTAGAATTATCACCTTCTAATTTATTTTTCTTTTATATTGTTCCAATATTAATTCCAATAGGCGTTATTTTATTATATAAAAATAAAGAGATTAAACACAGATTATTAAGAAGATGATTGAAAAATGATTAGACAAAAACATTCGATTAGTATTTTTTTGATATTATTTACTTTTACTGCATTATTGTTTAACTTTTGGGTTATTTCAATGAATTATGATAGTGAGTACTTTAATAACGAAAAAATAAGTGACGGAAGTGATTTTAACAGCATTTTTGATTTAAAAAATTCTGATAACGAATACCCCTCTTTAAATTATTCATCGATACATCAAAATGCAACAACAATTTATAGATCGATAGAATCAATAAAATTTGACATCAACGCCTCTGACTTTACTAACCCAAACTTCACTATTATGAAAATCCATTATGAAAATAAGGTAGTAGAGGAATTTAACATGGAACATGAGACTGAAGACAATTTTACTTATACATATATCCCTGGATACAACGCCCCATTAGGGTTTCACAATGTAAGTTTCTCAATTTTCAACGAATATTATGATCTCTTAAGTTCGACAGATCCAATTACTAACTTCACAATCATAACCAATTATTTTTTGGAATTTGGTGGCGGCATCTCAGAATATAGTAAAGGTGAAACACTCGAAGCAAACTTAATTGTAAGTGATGAACCTCACCCGTATGACTTTGATTGGAATGTAACAATTGTTGATAATGTAAACGAAACTCTTCAAAATAATCTTTTTGATGTTGGTAATAATCTATGGTACTTTTCTTTTGAAATTGACGACAGATTTATTTCTACTAATAAGATTTATTATGTAAAAATAAATATATCAGATACCTCTGAGAGCTTTAAAGCAGCGGCGTATTTTCCTTTTACAGTTTTAAATTCTTTGCCGGAAATTAATGTTTCGACAATAATTTTTTCACCAAGCGTTATAAAGAGAGCAGAAGATTGTATTCTTACATTAAATGTTACCGATGTTGATATTTATACTTCACCAGAAAATATAACAGTATCTATGACAATTCAAAGTCCTATTGGTGAATTAGAGTCACCTATTGTATTAACTAACAATAATGATTGGACTTTTACAACGACATTTTCGATAGGTATAAATAATCCAATAGGAAAATATCAAATTATAATCGAAGCAGAAGACCAATATAATGGAAAGGATTCCCATACGGCTTCATTATATGTTGAAAATAATGCTCCTGAAATTCATAACTATTCAGTTAACGGATTAAGTATGAATCATAGTGTTTCAGTAAATTATGGTGAAGATTTTATTTTTACTTTTAATGTTTCTGATGCGGAAAACACGATTGCTTATGTCACAGTCTCTCTTATAGACTCAGAAAATAATTGGTACAATCTTTCAAGAGTGTATACGCCCGACATGAATATCTTAGTCAGAACAGAAGAATCAATAACGGGTGTTTGGTACGTCTATATTTCTGTGACTGACATTGATGGCGCAACGACTTATCTAAGTTCAGATTATGGATTAGCTCCTCAAGAACTTAGGGTAATCCCAGATTTATTAACTCCCATTCTTCCATGGATTGGTGTTGCGGTTGGTGTTGCGATTGGTTTTTTGGTTGGCGTTGGTTTATTGTATATAATATTTAAGGGTAAATCTATCGAATTAAAAGACACTTCCCCAAAAAAGCCTACTTCTAAAAAAATATCGAAGAAACCTAAAACTAAGCCTTCTAAAAAAGAAGTTGTAAAAGTAAAGGAAGAAGATGCTAAAGTTGAACCTCAAGAAACCAAAGAAATTCCAAAAGAACCTCAAAGAAAAATAAAAAGAAAATTAAAATAAAAGAATTTTTTTAAATTTACTTTTAAAACATTATTTCTAATTTTTTGGCGTTTTAAGCTAAAATATCATGTAATCTATATTGGAATTTTCCTAGCTTGCCGCCATAATTCCCTGCACTGATTTTTGAAACGCCTGGAACTTGGACGGCTGCTTTAATTCCTAACTTCAAAGCTTCTTTTATAACTTCTTCATTAGCACCGTCAAGGATTACTTCGTACACGTAATTATCTTTCTCTCCGAGTAAAGAATTCTCAGTTTTTCCTCGTAGTGTTGGACAAAGAGGATCGTTCGTTGATGCATTTAAAAAACTATATTGTGAGCCTACTTTTGAACCAGACCGTGCGATCCCACCAGGAAAAGGAGCTATTATATTTTCTAAATCTTTTATTGCATCAATTGCTTTTTCTGCAGCTTCTAAGGCTGCCTCTTGAGTTTCACCATAAATTAAGAAATTTCCTCCCGCAATTCCTTTTCCAACTTTGAATGTGCTTTGAACGATAAATTCACCGTCCATAACAGGAATTTTCCACGCTTCAAAAGGATAGACTCCTTCTATTTTTTCTTCAAATTTATCACCAAAAAATTTTAGCTTATATCCTGTTTTTATTTCAAAGTCTTTCTCTGGAACAAGAGACCCATTAAATGCATCGAAACAAGCTGTTGTTGGGCATGTTAATACACACTGACCCATCCTATTCAATAAAACGTTGTCCATTTTATCTTTTTTAGTCTTAAAAAACATCAACACAACTCCAGGTCTTTTATCGGGTGTTTTTTCAGCAGAAACAAATACATCTATACCGGCTTCTGAATCGCAGTGGATTGTTGAAGTCCCATAACCAGTTGCGATTTGACCAACAATTTTCGCCCATTTTTCATTTATGGTTGTTACTAAAATTCTAGTAAAAACAGCTCCAAACGCTTCGCAGAACGTATCTTCAATTTCTACTCCATTTATATCCATTTTTTAATCAACTTTTCTATTTTGTAATTTAAATCCTAATATTTATTATAAATTTTAATAGAGCGCAATAATATATAAAATTTTTAAGAAAAAATACTAAAAATTTTAATTAATTATCAATTTAAGAAATTCATAATAGAATCTTTTTGATTTTCAATAAATTTAAAGTTGTCAAAAATGAGTGAAGAAAAAATTTTAAAAATTGGGATACTTAAGAACGGAACCATTGGTTCTTCGTTATTACTTGCTTTTTTATTGGATGAAAGGGCAGAATCTAAGAATATAATTGTGCGAGAAGTTACCTCGGGAGCGAAGATGAACCCTCCAGAAGAATGCGTAGAAACTATGAAAAAGTTATTAGAATTTGAACCGGAGTTAATCTTAATGTCCAGTCCAAACGCGGCATTAAAAGGACCGAAAGCAGCAAGAGAATTAGCAGGAAATATTCCTACAATTATAATCTCTGATGCTCCAGCAAAAAAGGCTATCGAAGAATTTAAAGAAAAAAACATGGGATATATAATAGTAGGCTGTGACTCCATGATTGGAGCAAGGCGTCCATTTCTAGACACTGTCGAGATGAGTTGTTTCAATGCAGATCTATTAAAAGTTCTAGCGATTACAGGTGCTTTTAATATAATAACTAACGAATTAAATAAAGTTATAATGGATATGTTAGAAGGGAAAGCTCCTACTTTACCTGAGATTGAAATCAAAGCCACTAACGCTACAGAGGCAGCAGGCTTTTCAAATCCTTATGCCCAAGCTAAAGCTATTGCAGCTTTCGAATTAGCAGCTTCAGTTTCTAAGATTACGGGAAGGGCGTGCTTTGTTTTAAAAGAGAGAGCCGAATATATGCCTTTATTAGCTGCATCTCACGAAATGATGCAAACGGCTGCTGAATTATGCACACAAGCCAGAGAAATAGAAAAATCTAACGATACAGTATTGAGAACGCCTCATCATTCTAAGCAACATCTTTTAACCAAGAGAAAATTACACGAAAAAGAAGCTTAATTATTATTATTAAAATATATTTTTTAAAAACTTCTTATTTTTTTATTTTAATTTCTTAAAATAAGCAATAGTACTAAAAAAATTAAGGGAATCCTCTTAAAACATTTTTTGGATTCCCAATATTTCAGATTTTAATAAATATATTAAAGTTTCTATATATTGTCTATTAAATGAGTCTTTCTCACGAATAGCACTATACGCATTTAAATATTCATTTAATTGTGTTTCTTTTTCAATTATCTCCGCTTCAAAGTAACCTCGAGCAAATTCAGATATAAATTCACTTTTAGAAGATAAAACGATTTTTTCTCCAAAACTATTTACTTCATTAACCAAACATACCACCATTCTGTACACCTATTAGTTTTTATTTAATTTTTTTATACCTTCTAATTAAATACTCTTAAGCGATAAACTTAAAGAATTTGATAAGAAAATTTTTTGATAAATTGATAATTTTATTTTTCAAAAATTTTCATTGACAAGTTTAATTATTTTTTTTTTATCTGTAAATATCTTCGACTGTTTCTTTAATAATTTCTTTATAAGCCCTTTTAGCTTTATTAGCGCCTAATTGTACTTTCTCAATTGCTTTTTCAAAATCAGTTTGAGAAATTTTAACCGTTGTATATGAATCAGGATTTTGAGTATCTACATTTTCGTCAATAACACCTCTGCGAATGGCCAAAAGTGTGGCTTCTTCGCAGATCGCTTTTATATCCGCTCCTGTGTTTCCTTCTAACCTTTCTGCTAGTTTTTCAATATCAATATTATTATCTATAGGACGGTTAGCGAGGTGTATTTTAAATATCTTAATTCGAGAGGTTATATTTGGCAATGGAACTTCTATATGCCTTCCGAATCTTCCTGAACGCAGAATGGCAGGATCGAGAATATCGGGTCTATTTGTAGCCGCTATTAAAATAACATCGTTTAATTTTTCTAAACCATCCATTTCTGTTAAAAATTGTGCTACTACTTGTTCAATAACCCTTGAACTTGAAGATGCAGATCTTCTTGCTGCGATAGCATCAATTTCGTCAAAAAATATAATACAAGGAGCAGCCGCTCTTGCTTTTCGAAATATTTCTCTAACAGCTTTAGCACTTTCACCAACCCATTTTGATAGAAATTCAGGACCCTTTACAGAAATAAAATTTATTTCGGTTTCATGGGCAAGCGCTTTAGCCATTAATGTCTTACCCGTCCCAGGAAGACCAAATATTAAAATTCCATTAGGGGGACTTGATTTCATATGCTTATAGAACCCCGAGTATTTAAATGGCCATTCAACTATTTCTCTTAATTGCTGCTTTGCAGCTTCTAATCCGCCAATATCTTCCCAAGATTCAATTGGTTGCGTAACAAAGACCTCTCTTAATGCAGATGGCTCAATACTATTTAATGCTGTAATAAAATGTGTCATTTTGATTATTAATTTGTTTAAAATTTCTTCCGGTATAGGTTTATCTAAGTCAATATTTGGTATTATCTCCCTAATCGCAAGCATAGCGGCCTCTTTGCATAAAGCTTTAATATCTGCACCGACAAAACCGTGTGTTTTTTCAGCAATAAGATTTAGATCAATATCATCATTTAAAGGCATTCCTCGAGTATGGATCAATAAAACTTCATAGCGGCCTTTAGTATCAGGTACTTTAATTTCAATTTCTCTGTCAAAACGCCCTGGTCTTCTTAGTGCTATATCAATATTATTTACTTTATTCGTTGCACCAATGACTATGACTTCACCTCTCCCTTCTAAACCATCCATAAGAGATAAAAGTTGAGCCACAACTCTTGCTTCTACTTGACCTTTATTTTCATCCCTTTTATGAGCAATTGAATCTAATTCATCTAGAAAAATAATAGAGGGGGCGTTATTTTTTGCTTCTTCAAATCTATTTCGAAGATTTTCTTCACTTTGACCAAAAAATTTGCTCATTATTTCAGGTCCACTGATATTTATAAAATAAGCATCAGTCTCATAAGCTACTGCTTTTGCTAGTAATGTTTTACCTGTACCTGGAGCCCCATGGAGTAGAACTCCTTTTGGAGGATCAATTCCAATTCTTTCAAAAAGTTCAGGATGTCTAATAGGTAGTTCAATCATTTCTCTAATCTTTTGAATCGAATCCTCTAAACCCCCTATATCTTCGTATGTTATTTTTCCCTGAATTTCTTGTAATCTCTGTTCTAAATCACTAATTCCTTCATATGTTATTTCTTTTTTTTTTATTTCGTTAATTTCTTGAGTTGATTTTTCACTAAATAATATTTTAGTATCAAGTTGAATTTTAACCGCTTCAGAATTAGGAGCGTAATCAACGACTACAAGGTCAATTCTGCGTGCCATAGCGTAGAAGCTTAAGCTATCTCCTTTTGTAATTGCCCTATTTTCTAGTTTCCTAGCTAAAGCTTGGGGATCTCGGGGGATTAATGAATTATCTAACCCAGCAAAGGTTATTATATTAGCAAGATCTACACTGATTTTTTTAATTTCAACGAGGTCATCAATTGAGGCTCCTAAATTTCGTCTTAGGGAGGGATCCATACGAATAATCTTTTTTCCTTTATCTTCATTTTTCCCTGTTGACAAAGAAGCAACAGTTTTTTTATCTACTATAGGATGGATGATTTTAATTACATCACCTACCTTAAGATTTAAATTTGAAATTATCTCTGGATCTATTCTTACAATACCTCTCCCTGCGTCTTCTTTGAATGCATCTTTAATCCTTACTTTACTTACAATCCCATCAATATTCTCAACCATTTTATTCCCTTCTAAACTAACTAATAAATCAATAAAAAAAAATTAAAAATTTAAAAATTTACATCTTAGATAACAATTTTTTAGCAACTTCGAATGCATAGTTATAATCAAATACCTTTGTACCTTTAGTTTTTGTTGCTTCTTTTAATATTTCTCCCTCCGAATTTGCTTTTAAACGACCTAATGCGAGTGCTCCGATTCCAAAAATTTCTGGATAAATTTCTTTATTATTATGTTTTGGTCTTATTCCTTCAATTCCATAAGGGGGAACTAAATTGATATCTACTACTATTTTCTTACCTTCTAACCTTTCCATTAGATCGCTTGATAAAATTTCAACACCAGCAGCAGCTAGAGACCAGATAATAAGCGCATCTTTAGCAACATCATATCTTTGCTCTTTTTCAGGGGCAAATATCCCTTTAATCTCGGTTGAATCCTCTCCAGCTTCTTCGGTTACTTCTTTAGCAAGATTTTTTATAAATTCTTCGTTCGATTTATCCCAAGTTTCAACTAAAAATGTATTCAATCCTTCTTTTGCTGCTAATATGGCAGCAATTCTGGCAACTGGGCCTGCCCCATAGATTACGACTTTTTCTCCTTTTAAATCACTAATTTTATGGATATTTTTAGCATCGTACAAAGTCTTAGCTACAACTGCAGAAGCAGTAGTATGAGAACCCCTTGGATCT
>DAOUUT010000282.1 GCA_030668025.1 Promethearchaeota archaeon | reverse complement strand
GTTTGTTTTAAAATAAGGATATATTAAAATGATATTGTATTTGTAATTAAATTTTATTGGAGTCCAATAGTTACACTTATTTCTCTGATTTATTAATATAAATTATTGATTTTAATATTTTTATATTAAAAGATATTAATTTTAAATAATTATTAAATTACATCATAGATTTATTTCATTTTTCCTTTTTATTTCAATGTTAAAAATTGAGAAGAAAATTCCCGTCCATATTGGTCTTTTTGGCCATATAGATTCCGGTAAGACCGCAGTAGTCGCTGTTTTAAGCGAGTTTATTTCAACTGCTGGAATTGACGCTCATCCTCAGAGCAAGGAAAGGGGGATTACAATAGATTTGGGTTTTACTAGTTTAATTTTAGAGGAATATTTGATCACATTAGTAGATGGTCCTGGTCACGCCGATTTGATTAAAATTAGTGCTTCTTCAGTGGAGATTATTGATTGTGCTCTAATCGTAATTGATATAACTAAAGGCCCTCAAATTCAAACTGGAGAACATATAATAATGATAGAATCGCTCGATATAAAAGATGTTATAGTAGTACTTAACAAAATTGATTTATTTAAAGGAGATTTATATGCAGAAATTAAGAAAATTAAAGAATTTTTTAGATCGACCTCATATGGTTCGGATATACCTATTTTTTCGGTTTCTGCAAAAAATCAACTCGGATTTGAAGATTTAAAGCAAGGAATTTTAGAGAAAGTTAAAGTTTTGGATATTAAAAGAAATTACGAAGGAAGCGTTATTATCCCAATTGATCACCATTTTTTAATAAAGGGAAGAGGAGCAGTAATTACGGGTACAATATTGAAGGGGAAATTAAAACCAAACCAGGATATAGATGTGATTCCGGTTAATACTTCAGGTAGAGTCAAAACTATTCAAATTTTTCATCAGAATGTTGAAGAAGCTAAAGCAGGCGATAGAGTTGGAATAAATATAAAGGGATTAGATATTAAAAAGATATATCGAGGTTGTTACGCTACAAATAATAAGGAAGCTTTTGATTTTTGCGACCTAATTGATATTCGAATAAAACAAAATAAATTATTCAAACCCGAAACACATTTTGGAACTCAAATTCATGTTACATTAGGAATGTTTACAATTACGGGGAATTTATTCCCGTATTACGAAATGGATGGGAAAAAGATTCAATTAGAAGGTTCAGGTGATTTAAACACATACAATGCCTTTTTATGGTTAAATGAAAAAGTTTTGATTAATAAAGAGAGAACTACGATGTTATTAAGTCGATTAGATTTACCACCAACAACATTAAGAATATTGGGTGCAGCAAAATTAATCAAAATCCATAAAAACCCACCTAAATTGTATAAGTTTAAACTAAAGAAAGGATATGTTCAAAACCCCGAACATACTCAAGGAATAGTTTGTAGCGGTTTAGCCCAAAGCTACGAAGGAGCTAAAAAAATCATTGGTCGCAAATTGGAGCCCCCTTTTACTAAAATTATTGATACTTTTGGAACGAAAGGATTAGTAATTGTAGGGATTGAATCAAAAGACCAAACCGTGAAAAAAGGTGACCCAATCGCTCTAAAAGAATTGCGGAGTTTCACATTGAAATCTAAAAAAGATTTAAATTTGCTGAAAAAGATTTAAATTTGCTGAATTAATTAATAATATTAAGTGAGGTTGTTAAAATGGAAAAAATTGAAACATCAGAAATTAACATCGATAAAGAAATATTGGGAGAAATTATGCAAAATTTAGAGAAGTTAGAAAGCTCTACAGATTTAGAGGGTTCTGCAATCGTATCAAAAACAGGATTGAGAATAGCTAGCTCTGAAACTGCAGATATTGTAGCAGATATTTATAGTGCGAGCCCTGCCACACTAATTTCATTGGGAGAAAAAATTAGTAGTGGTTTGGGACAAGGCGATTTAAGAGAAATTGTAATTAGAGGGGTAAAAGGTTATACTATTATTTTAGTTGGAGATTCAGACAATAAA
Source organism: Promethearchaeota archaeon (assembly GCA_030668025.1). The sequence goes on along the minus strand of DAOUUT010000282.1, from coordinate 2,135 downwards.
TTCATGCTTTTTACGAACTGTAAAAAAGATATGAAAATGGGATATTATTTCCATAAAATCCGTAAATCATTTAAAGATATGGAGCCCGTTCTTAAGCGGATTGAAACGCGAGATTTGCATACTTCATAAATTATTAGATTTGTAAGTTTACTTCTTTTTAAACGCACTCCCATGTAACATGATCAGCAGATTTTAAGGTATATACTGATGCCCCTACACTAGGGCTAAAGCCATTTATCATATATATCCAATTTCCAATTACACCGTCAATTTCTCTAACAATTATACCCCAACCGAAATCTTCGCATCTAATAATACACCATTTTTCTAAGGCATCCAAAGCTGTAGTTTTACCATTATCAAGGGTAAAATTCGTTCTTGTTTTGATCGTTCCATTATTATAGTCTACAAACAACGAGATATCCTCTACGCTCCCCAGAGTTTCAGGTTTTTTATACAAATTAAAATTGAAGATTATCAGAGAAGTAAAAGCTGTTACACCAACAAGAGTAATTAATATAAACTTTATTTTCTTTCTCATAAAATCTTCCTAAAAATATAAAAATAAAAATTTTAAATAAGCTTTAACTTCTTGCTCGTCTTCGCTGTTACTAGTATTAAGGCACCTATTATCATTATAGTGAGATACAGAATAGGGAATGCAGGTATCAATTCGTTGGTCGTTGTTGGTGCAACGGGTGGAGAAAATCCGTTAATAGTCATTTCTAAAACATAAGGATTTATAAATGTATCTACCAACAATAAAAGTCCCGTTCGTTTCTCGTAAATTAAATGAGTCTTCTGCTCTAATCCATCTACCTGTTCGTAACTAATTTTAATTGTTAATTCTGTCTCATCGATCGTAACTTCACCTGGATTAGCTGCAGCTAAAGCTATTTCTTCTATGAAAGTTATATTATCAATTGAAGGTATCACATAACCAGATTGGAGTCCTCCGAATCCGATTCCCATCTGCAGCGCTGCTTCACGGTTGGATATGTTATTAAGTGAGATAATCGGACCAATTGGGCTGAAAAATCCTTTATAAAAAACTTCTATATCGAACCAAGCCCTTTTTATATCAGAAGGAAAAGCATCCATTGCCCATACTGGTTCTCCTGAGTCTTTCAAGTAATAATCAGTGAAATTTATTGTAACCAAACCACCCGGATTAGTAGTCCATGTGTCGATATAATTGAAATCCCAATCGTACCAAAAGGCAGCACCTTCAAACGTTGACACATTATAGACGTACAATTTATCGAAATCCAGTGAGAAATTTGTTAAAAACATTTCTAAAGTATATCCTAAAGGATTTGTAATTGGAACCATTTTAGTTCTTGCCCACACTAACAATCCGCTTTGTTTTTCATAAACTAATGTTGTATTTTGTGCGCCAGAATCTTGTTTAAAGTCGAAAGAAATGAAACTGTACGATTCTTCAACCGTAATATCTCCTGTCATAAATCCAGTGTCTTGCGCTAAAGCTTGTTCCTTAAGCCTTGTTAGGTTATTAATAGGAACTAAAAAGCCCGATTGAAATGTGTTATATCCTAATAACATGTTAAATGCTGTTTCGCCGTTCGATACATTGTTAAAAGTGTGATTAGAAACCAGCATTCCCGCTTGATTTTCTATAAATTCTATATCCAAATACGACATCGGACTTCCAAATAAGTTGAATATATCGCCGGGATCTTTATCGTAAAAACCAGTGAAATTTACAGAGATTTGGCCACCAGTATTAGTAGTGGTATTACACTTTGAAGCCCAATTAAATCCAATCCAATTTAAATCACCACCAAATTGAGTAACATTGTAGACATATGTTTCGTTTAGATTTAGAGCTTGATAAAATTCTTCTAGGATTTCTTGGTTAGCTCTTACATTTGGTATTGACACAAAAAATATTGCTTGAACTGCTAATGTTAAGGTAAAAATACTTAGGTATATTGGTTTTTTTTTCATAAGATCAATTTTTTTTTATTTGTATATTTGACAAAAATGTTAGGAAACTTATCCCATTTTCCTAAAAATTAAAAGTAAAAATAGAATAAAAAGATTATGAATTTATTAGTCAAAACCTATCCATGATTCCCGCCTTCTACTATAGATAGAATTGATCTAGAGTGGTT